>JBASYJ010000181.1:0-15487 GCA_049277435.1 Prolixibacteraceae bacterium | reverse complement strand
GGGTCACTAAAAATGAAAGAGTTACAAAGTGAAAACTTGTAACTCTTTTTATTTACCTGAATTCAGATCTGACATGAAACTACTGTTTATCGAAAACAAAAGTTTCTGTCATGTCGCCAAATGAGGAAGATGCGCTGGCTTCCACCACCAGATTGCTGCCATCCATTTTGTATAATTCAATAATTGTCATTTCACCACCATCGTTCATCGGGATTTTTGAGGTTATTTTTAACGAGGATTTATCTTCAGCCCAAACTGCAGTTGATTTTTTTTCGGTATCCTGCCAGCCTGGATTGATGCATTCTTTTCCATCCAACGTGAATTTGTCTTTAATGGTGAAATCCTGATCCTGCCAACTTGAATGTTTTTCGACGTTGTATTCGTTGACACTCTGAATTACGATAATGTCTTTGGGGGCCATGCTGAATTGGTCGCCTAATTTACTTTTGTCTTTGTTTAATTTCCAGTTGCCTGAAAAATCGATACTTTGTGCAGTGGCAAAAACTGAAATTAAAAATGTAGCTAAAAAAAAGAATGTTTTTTTCATTTTGTGTAGTTTAATAATAGATGTTAAAGTTCTGAAAAAAAAGAATTTAAAAGATTGGTGTGAATGTTCTTTTATGAAACAAAACAATCATAATTAACAGATATCATACAATCCAATCTTACTTCTAATAAGGATGAAGTCAACCTTGAGTTATCTTTTCTTTTAAAAGTAATATGTTTGAATCCGGCAGGATATTAGCTGAAGTAGTGTATGGTTTTTGATATAATTCCAGAAAATGGGGTATCTTATCATCTCCCGTAGTTTTTCTGATAAATTTGATAATCAGTTACTTACGAAAGAATTGTTTATTTTGTAATTTATTGACATTTAGCACATTACACATTTCACGGGTAACGATCGGATACCCCATATTCCAGAATTTAAACCCATTAGGATTCCTAAAAAAAATCAGAAGCTGAAACTGGTAAAAATCAGAAGAAAAAGTATTGATGCTGATTAGAAGAAAAAAAGCGCCTAAATCATTCGATTTAAGCGCTTTTTGTGCACCCAAGCGGAGAAATGTCGAACTTTTTGCTTGAAGACTATGAGGCTGTGTTGAAGTTTATGAATGCGGAGACACAGAAAAGGGATCTGAAATTGAAATGATTAATCCTCTTTTAATAGTTTTATAAAATCTACTTTTTTTAAATCTTAAACACCCCCGCTTTATAATTTAAACCTGATGATGGCAAAAAGAAACGAAATAAATAGCGAAGCGGATTTACTCCGTTTCCTTTTGCTACCCGTAGGGCTTGTCTGGGTTAAATTGGGAAAACTTTTGTGAAAGATTTGGGAATAATAGAGGAATGAAAGGGTATTTGTGAAAAGATATTAACACCAAACTTTGACACCATTGAAAAATAAAAGTTCTGTAATACAGATAATTACATAGCTTTGTGATTTTTCAAGTAATCCTTTACGAACAAATGCCGAACCAATTTATGGAAGATTTAAAGAGTTTGGCAAAGCTCGTGGCTCGATTTATATCGTTAACTGTGGTTTTAAAAAGGAGTTATGGGTTCAGATCCCAGCCGTTGTCACACTTTAAGTAATGAGAACAATTAGATGTCGTATTTTTTAAACTACTCACCCCACGTCCGCAAGCGAACGTCCCCCTCTCTTCTCGAAATGGGGCAGAGCATCGCAGATGCGACGGGGTGAGTCAGGAAAAGACGATAAAACAAAACACGACATTATTTCATTCTTATTACTTAAGACATTAATTGAAACTAAAAGCAATTAAATCAAAGGTATAGGTGCTTTTTTATTTTCGGCAAGGAGTCAAATTATGCACTGATTCGCAAAATAAGCGAGACTATATCGAGACCTGTTTCCGCAGAACCTCCAATAGGTCTCAGTAATCAATGTAATTTTCTGATGATCAATTCATTTTGAATTGTTTTGTTTCGTTTTGATGCTTGTAAATGAGTAGCAAACCGAGTAGTTTTAAGCAAGGAAACGAGACCATTTTTTAACCTGAAAATGAGTTGAGTTATGAGAGTACCGTAAATTTTTCTTTTAAGAGATCAAAAACCCGTACGGATGGGGAATGCCCGGTTTATGTCCGGTGTAAGATGAATTGCCAGCGTTTCGAATTATCAACTGGAATTTTTATTGTCTTGGAATCCTGGGATGATGATAAACAAAAGGTAATTGGCAGGACGGAAGAAGTCAAAATTCTGAATAACCGATCGGATAAGATCACAACCAGGGTGAAGGACATTTATACTAATATGAATTACATAATAGTCCAATAATCATTACTGAAAATATACTGAAATGCAGTGATGCTCATTACCTCTTCTTTGTTGAGTCGTAAAGCGAGATCGCACACATAATCTTTTAGGCTGTCTATTGTTTTAAATAATCGATTTGTAAAATCCCGCTTAAACTTGGCTCATATTTTTCAGCCGGATTGAGTTCCGGAGAATAAGGTGGAAAGATCAACCTGAAATTCACGGCATATAGCAAGAACCTGAAACAAAACCTTGAAAATCTATTCTCCGAACTCAATCGGATGGATTTTATCACTAGCAAACAGATGTATAATGATGCGCTGAAGTTATTTCATAAAGAAATCAGGCAGGTTCAGAAAGGAAATCTGGTATTTGTAACTGATGGATACGGAAACGCGGTTCGGCATCCGATTAAGATGTCTGACTTTGAGGAAAGGCCGAGGTTTTATTTGTCTGAACATCGGACTTTAGGTTATCATTTCGGAAAGTATCCTGATTCGAATCTAAAAGGGCAGAGTAGTGGCGTTTTGAAATCGTTGGTTTTGAACGAATTGATCCGGCAGGTAAAAACTCAATTTGGAGATAGATCAGGTTTAAGTAACAAAATATATAAGCCGAAGTCACAGAAAAAAAAGGCGAAAAGAAAGTTATAGGGACAAAATCAAAAATGAAAGATCACGAAAACGCACACAAATAAAACACCAATTAATGTTAGACAATCTTTGATACGAATTTTATCCAAGAATCCATCATTCATTTCGGTAATTTAGTCACAATTATTATTTAAAATTCTCCTAAAGATTGCTATTGTAATTTCCAAATTATTATCTTTGATTTTAAATAATACCTTCATGTATCATTTATGAAATTTAATAAAACAACCGAATATGCTTTCCGGATTTTAAGTTACATGGCTATGGAAGAGAGCCGGTCGTACAGTGTCGATGAAATTTTCGAGAAGCTTCATATCCCTTATCGTTATCTGCGGAAATTGATGACTAATTTATCGAAAAGCAACTTTCTGTATAGCATTCAAGGCAAAAATGGTGGGTATAAGATCTCAGGAAAACTGGAAGATATAAAGTTGCTCCATTTAATCGAAGTTGTCGATCCTGACTATCTGGTAAGTAACTGTTTTTTTGGTATCGAGAACTGTTCCCGCGAATCTACATGTATCATGCATGATCAGTGGGATGATGTTAGAACTCATATAAATACGATCCTGGCTAATACCAGTCTGTCAGATATCAAACAAGGCAATAATCAGAACTTCATCTTAACCAATACTATTCATTCACTCTAAACTTAAAATTATGGTTGATTCACAAGTAGTACTTAACGGACAAACCTTTGCATACACTTTTTATGCAATTGCGATTATCCTTTTGATGCTGTGGTTTGGGTACAACATTACAAAACCGGGGAAAACCAACAAAGTTAGTTCGGCTCTTTTCTACTCTTTTGTACTGTTTCTCATTGTGTTGGGAGTTTCGTTACACATCGTGACATACAACACAATCCCATGGGCATCAATGGATTTAAACCGGAAAGAGATCAAAGCCGACAAGGTTTTTGATATTTCGGTCGAAAACCACCAGTTTATCCTGCCTTCAGAAAAGTTGGTCATTAACGTAAACGACAAGGTAATGTTTAACGTCACATCCAAAGATCTTACTTATGGGTTTGGGCTATTCAGGAGCGATAATTCAATGATTTTCCAAATGCAGGTTGTTCCCGGACACTTGAACGATATTTTATGGAAGTTTGACAAGCTGGGCGTTTACACCATTCGGTCAACTGAATATTCAGGACCCAAAGGGGCTCAAATGATCCTAAAAGATGTAGTTGAAGTTGTAGCTAATTAGATTGTTAAACATTAAAACTGAAAATATGAATTTCAAAGATACTTTTTTAAATGGTGAGCAAGGCTTATTTAAGCCTTCGACTCTAACACCGATGCAAAAATTAGTTTTACGCTTTGTGGTAATCGGACTTATCTATTATGGGTTTGCTGTGATCGAAGGAATGATTATGCGAATTTATCAGATTAGCCCCATAGCTGCTATCCCTGACTATCAATATTTTGCAATTCTAACGGCCCATCCTTTGGTCGGGATTTTTGGATCGACCTATTCCATTGTATTTGGAGCATTTCTTTTTCTGGTTCCATTTCTAATGAAAAAAACCTTGTGGAGCTACAAACTGGCCAACTGGACTTGCATTCTAATAGGTGTTGGAACCTTGATTTTCTGGCTGGCTGGATTTATAACCCATTACGCCCCACTCTATACTTTGTACTGGCCTCTTCCGGCAGATTTCAGTCAATTTAATCCTCTGGGTGGGACTTTCTTTGTGCTCGGAATTGCCATAGTAATGTTGGGAACGGTATTTTTTGTCATCAACATTTTCAAAACGATTATGTACACTCCGGAAGGATGGGAAAAACAACCCTCAAAAGCGCTGTTCCTATCGGCCATGGGATTGAGCGGAATGACCAATCTCTTCCGGAAAAAAGATAAGCAAAAAGAACACCTGGTTTCATTACCGGTTGCCGCAATTGCCCGTGGAACAATTGACACTGCGCTGAATGCCGGTATTATTTTATTTACTGGAGTACTCATATTGATTTACCTGATCGGACATCAAATTGGTTTTGATCTGAAAAGTACAGCAATTGATGCTTTACTGTATAAAAACTGGTTCTGGTGGGGACTGGATTTAATTGCTGATGGATTGGTACTGATTTTTGTTGCAGGAACCTGGTATTTATTGGCCATGCTGATCACCGGAAAAGATCTATTCATGCAGAATATTGCCCGCGCTGCCCTTTTACTTGAACTGGTTGTATCGTGGACTGTTTGGTCACATCATTTGATGTCGGATCAGGCTCAGCCCGGATTTCTGAAAGTGGCTTCCGGCGAAATGGTGACCGCATTTGAATTGATCACACAGGGGCTGGCCTTCTTTATTACATTGGCTACGCTCTGGAGTGCCCGGCCTTTAAAAATGACCAACCCGCTGAAGTTCCTGCTCGGTGGACTTTTGGGATTTGCACTTGCTGTTCCGGCAGGGATTATGCAAGCAGACTTAGGTTTGAATCGGATTTTGCACAATACCCAATGGATTATCGGGCCACATGTGCATGTTGCCATCCTGGTAGGACTGACTATGACACTTTATTCAGCCATTTATATTCTCTTTCCAATTGTAACAAATGGGGCTAAACTTTATAGTCAAAAGCTGGCGGATTTCCATTTCTGGGCTCACCTGATCGGTGGTATCGGAATGGGTGCATTTATGGGTATGGCAGGATTGAAAGGGATGCTGAGAAGGACAATCTATTTGCATGGAGAGTTTAATCTTTATATGATTCTAGCTGGAATCTGCGGAAGTTTATTACTTCTGGCTTTCCTCGCATTCTTCTATAACATTGTGATGAGCGTTGGTTTAAAGGGTGTCATAGGCATTTTTACTCCATCAAAACTTGACGAAAAAGTGTTAGTGCCAGAAGTTGAAAAATAAGATCGGTTTCAGATTAGTTTGAACGAAAATCTTTATAGAAATGCCGTCAAAATGAATTTAAGACGGCATTTCCTTTTAATCCATAGGTTGTTAAACTATAAAATTTCCGGTTAAACGTTTAATAAAAGGAAAGGCCTTCGTATAAAAGCAAAAATATTCTTGGTCATCGCTTGAACGATTCGTAATTTTGTAAATATGCAATTCATCTTTATCATAGCAGCATTTAACGCTCTCTTTTTTACGGCTTTACTTCTTCAGAAAAAAACAAGGGCACTTCATGATAATATCTTGATTGGCTGGCTGATCTATTTGGGATTATACATTGGAGTGTACGCTTTATACTCACACGACCTGTTCACTCATTTCAATTTGTTGTCGATTAGTCTGCTTTCTTTGCTGATGCTGTTTGGCCCATTTTTGTACGGCTATCTTGAGGCCTTGGTAACTAATAAAGGATCACTTTATATTTTAGAGGGAAAGATTTTATTAAGCATAAATTTTAGACAGTCTGAATAAGAAGAATGGGATATAAGTCACTCCGCGTTGAGTTGCCCTGAAAGCTTTAATTTTTGCATTGAAAGATTCAGCAGAAGCATTGGTGCTTCTATTATCGAAGAAGTTCAGAATATTTTGATAGTGCGAGTAAATGGTGGCAGATATGGTGTTAAATGATTTGAACTCAGATTCTGTTACATCGTTAAACCATCTGGCCAGTTTTGTGTATGCAACTCCCTTTGAGTTAGTGTGAGGATAGATCATTCTTAATGAATGAGTTAGCGAGTAAGCTTTTTTTATGTCAGGATATTGATCGAATAGTATTTGAGCCCTTGCTTTTTGTTTCTGCGTCCATTTTTCACCTGAGACGAACAACAGGTACATACTTCGGGCAAGAAGCTGTTTCCTGGTATCGCCGTTACTAAAGGTTGGGGCAACATATTTTTGGTTGTTCAGCTTTGCATTCTCAATGGCATTGGTTTCTTCGTTGATTGCGTCCCAGCGATAGGCAATGCGCATTTCCTTAATAGCCTCGTAAGCCAACTTTTGAACATGAAAACGATCAATGACCAATGAGGCCTTGGGGAAACACCGTTTTACGATTTTATTCATTGATCCGGCCATGTCTAAAGTTACTTCAACAACGAGCTCTCTGACCTCTTGTGGGATGCGGTTTAGCACCTCAATAACGCTTGCAGATTCAGTACCTTCGATTATTGCAACCAGCGTTCCTTTCTGCCCCTTTGCTGCTTTGTTGGTTAAGATAGTATAGAGTTCCCCTTTGGATAGTGATGTTTCGTCCAGGCTCAAATATGGTCCAATATTCAGGAAATCACCCACAATATGTACCAAATCATTTATCAATTACCCTACTCGAAAGATACGAAAGCCCGAATATTAAGAATGGATAGGGAGCAACAGAAACTATATGATATTATAATCCGATCCAAAACTGTAAATTAAATTTTGGGTGTCCCATTGACAAAAATAGGTTGGTTGTCAGCGAATTATAGCAATCACTGACTTCTGCAGAAATTTCTGTTTACAGATTTGAAACGGTTTCTCAGGCCGGTAAAAATGATTTGATTATTGTTGCTTCTGGTTCAGGTTCTCCTGTTGCCCGCCAGTTTCTTAAATCGGCAAAGTCAAATATCCCGGAGGAGGGAGGAGGCAGGCAATTCAAAAAAATAGCCCCCTCCCGGACAATCAGGACAAAATCACGAATTGAGAGTAATTGACTTCCTCAGTATTTTAGCGGCTTCAATCATATTTTCAAGCGCCTTAACGGTCTCGGGCCAGCCTCTTGTTTTCAGGCCGCAATCAGGGTTTACCCAAAGGTTCTCAACCGGGATGTAGTGAGCGGCGGCATAAATCAGGTCGCACATTTCTCCTACCGAAGGTACCCTCGGCGAATGAATATCATAAACTCCGGGGCCAACCTGATTGGGATAATACACCTTCGCAAATGCTTTCAAAAGTTCCATCTGCGAGCGAGAGGTTTCAATGCTGATTACGTCGGCATCCATTTCAACAATGGAATGAATAATGTCGTTAAACTCGGCGTAGCACATGTGGGTGTGGATTTGCGTTTCATCACGCACGTCCAGATAACTTAATTTGAATACCCTGACTGCCCATTCCAGATAAATGGGTTTATCTGCTTTTTGCAGGGGCAATCCTTCGCGCAAAGCCGGTTCATCAATCTGGATGATTTGAATTCCCGCCTTTTCAAGGTCAAGTACTTCGTCACGAATGGCCAGTGCAATCTGTGTAGCTGTTGATTCGCGCGGTTGGTCGTCGCGAACGAACGACCATTGCAGGATGGTGACCGGGCCGGTGAGCATTCCTTTTACTGGTTTATCGGTCAACGACTGGGCATAAACCGCCAGATCGACAGTCATTGGTTTCTTGCGCGAAACATCGCCGTAAATTACAGGAGGTTTCACCCCGCGCGACCCGTAACTTTGCACCCATCCGTTTTGGGTGAAGGCAAACCCGTTGAGCTGTTCTCCAAAAAATTCAACCATGTCGTTTCGTTCAAACTCGCCATGTACCAGCACATCAAGCCCCATTTTTTCCTGCCAGCGAATGGTCGCTTCGGTTTCTTTCCGGATAAACTGATTGTATTTTTCTTCGCTGATTTCACCGTTTAGGAACCGACGACGGGTTTTACGCACTTCGGCTGTTTGCGGAAACGAACCGATGGTTGTGGTTGGAAACGAGGGAAGTTTGAGACACTCCTGCTGCTTTTTAATCCGCTCCGGAAAAGCTGTTCCCCGCCTTACTTTTTCTAATTCACGGGGAACACTGCCAGTACGCTTTCTCACTTGTTCATTCCTGACCCATGACGAATTGTCCCATTCTGCAAGCATTTTTTCATTCTCGCTGAATTGGTGGAGAGAATCGGCTGATGAAAAGTTACCAGCCAGATCAGCCAGGGTTTTCAGTTCATCCAATTTCTGAACGGCAAAAGCCATCCGGTTTTTCACTTCGGGAGGAAGTCCCCGGGGATTGGTTTCATTCTCCAAATCATAAGGAACATGCAGCAACGAACAGGATGGCGCCAGTAAAACCCTGTCAGCACCTAAGGTTTCAACAGCTTTATTTATGAGTTCAAGCGACGACTTCAGGTTGTTCTTCCAAATATTACGACCATCAACCACACCCAGAGATAAAGACATCGATGATGGAATCCGTTCGAACAGTCCATCCAGCTGATTAGGCGCCCGAACCAAATCGACATGAAGTACTTCGAGCGGAAGGCGCGAAATGACATCGAGGTTGTGACTGATGCTCCCGAAATAAGTGGCCAGTATAAACCGGATTCCGGGGAATGAGCCAAACAGCTCGGTGAAGGTAGTGCGGTAAAGCTGCCGTTCGTAATCAGTCAGATCGGTTACCAGGAATGGTTCATCAATTTGGATACAATCGGCGCCTGCATTTTCCAGTTTGCCGATAATTTCGATGTAAACCGGGAGCAAAGAATAAACCAACTGAAGGGGATTAAAATCTTCGTGCTTTGCTTTTCCGAGCTTCAGGAACGATAGGGGCCCCAAAAGAACAGGCTTGGTTTTAATGCCGAGTAAAAGGGCTTCACTGAATTCATCAACCACTTTGGAATCAGAAAATGTGAAATGCTGGTCTTTTTCAAATTCGGGTACCAGGTAATGATAGTTGGTGTCGAACCATTTGGTCATTTCCAGCGGAGTAACATCGAATCCGTCTTTTTGGTAACCGCGGCATAGGGCAAAATACAGGTCGCGTGCCGAAAGTATGTTTTTCAGGGAGGCAAACCGGGGAGGAATAACTCCAAGGGCAAAACTCCAGTCGGCAACCTGATCGTAAAACGAAAAATCGTTGGATGGGATCAGGCCGATGCCCGCTTTTTGTTGGATTTGCCAGTTCTTTTTGCGCTCGGCCTGTCCTGTTTCTTCCAGTTGGCAGAGCGGAATTTTTCCGGTCCAGTAAGCCTCACAAGCTTTTTTTAATTCACGGTTGGCCCCAATACGCGGGAAGCCAAGATTGTGTGTAAGCATAAGTCAACATTTAAATGGGTTAATATTAAATTTTGATATGCTTACGCGGGTAAATAAACAGAAAGGTGTACGAAAGAAAATGTGAAAGAAGAAATATCTTTTTTCGTTCCTGACCATTGCTCTATACCGCGAAAGCAATTGTCGTTCATGAAATAAGACAGGTCTCCTGGCTTGTCCGTTTTGCAACGCCTTCCCATTCTGATTTTGGTATCAGAACAGTGGCTTTAAGTTACAAAACTGTTGTTGGACTTTACAGTTGCGCGACAGCTCACGATTTAAACGTGATTCCCTATTAAACCCGTTTTACGGGGTATCCTATTCCCAAAATTTAAATGAACGCGGTGGCGAAAGTAGAGTAAAAAAGGTGAAAAACCAAGAGAAATCATCATCAGTTTATAGCATGTTTTAAGCGCTACAACTGATACATCCCTCATCCATAGTACAGGTTGGAGCAATTATTGTTTCTGTGTTTGCTTCACTAAATAATTGTTTATCAACCAGCGGTTCCTCCATTTTACGACCCTGTTTTTCAACGGTAAACTGCACTGCCTGGTTGGCAGCTTTGGTCCGAAGGTAATACATGCCGGTTTTTAACCCACTTTTCCAGGCATAAAAGTGCATAGAAGTGAGTTTGCTTGTATTAGGTGTTTCAATAAATAAATTGAGCGATTGAGATTGGCAAATGAATGCTCCCCGGTCGGCAGCCATATCAATAATAGTGCGTTGCTTTATCTCCCAAACGGTTTTATAAATTGCCTTCAGGTTTTCGGGTATTTCAGGGATATTTTGAATAGAGCCATTTGCGGCTATAATCCTGTTTTTCATCTCATCATTCCATAAATTCGATTCTATTAAATCTTTAAGCAGATGTTTGTTTACCACCACATATTCACCGCTCAAAACCCTCCGCACATAAATGTTGGAAGTATAAGGCTCGAAACATTCATTATTGCCCAAGATCTGAGATGTGGAAGCTGTTGGCATTGGGGCTATTAAAAGAGAATTCCGTACCCCGGATTTTATCACTTCATCTTTCAGCCTGTACCAATCCCATCGTTTTGAAGGTTCAACGTTCCACATATCGAATTGGAAAATGCCTTTCGAAACAGGCGAACCCGGGAATGTTTCGTAATGTCCGTGTATTTTCGCTAAATCCTTGCTTGCGGTCATGGCTGCAAAGTAAATGGTTTCAAATATTTCTTTGTTCAACAGACGTGCCTCATCACTTTCAAAAGGCAATCGCAGTAAAATAAAAGTATCAGCCAGCCCCTGCACGCCAATCCCAATTGGCCGATGGCGCAAATTGGAAACTCTGGCTTCTTCCACCGGGTAATAATTGTTGTCAATTATCCGGTTCAGGTTTTTGGTTGCTTCATAGGTTACTTCGTATAATTTATCGTGGTCGAATTTACCATTGTTACAAAACCTTGGCAAAGCGAGCGATGCAAGGTTGCAAACTGCCACTTCGCCCGGCGAGGTATATTCTATAATTTCAGTACACAGGTTCGAACTTTGTATTGTTCCGAGGTTTTGCTGGTTCGATTTTCGGTTGGCAGCATCTTTATAAAGCATGTAAGGCGTACCGGTTTCAATTTGTGCTTCCAGTATGGCAAACCAAAGTTCCTGGGCTTTGATTGTTTTACGGGCTTTACCTTCGGCTTCGTACCGTTCGTATAGTTGTACAAATTGTTCGCCCCAGCATTCGTGAAGTCCGGGAGCTTCGTTTGGACAGAACAAGCTCCACTCGCCGTTGGCTTCTACCCGCTCCATAAAAAGGTCGGGTATCCAGAGGGCATAGAATAAGTCGCGTGCGCGCATTTCTTCCTTTCCATGATTTTTCTTTAAATTCAGGAAATCGAAAATGTCGGTGTGCCAGGGTTCAATGTATATGGCAAAAGAACCTTTGCGCTTGCCCCCGCCTTGATCAACATAGCGTGCCGTGTCATTAAATACTTTAAGCATGGGAATAATCCCATTACTTGTTCCATTGGTTCCTCCAATATAACTTCCGGTAGCACGTATATTGTGTATAGATAGCCCAATGCCTCCTGCACTTTGTGATATTTTGGCTGTTTGCTTCAGTGTATCATAAATACCATCAATGCTGTCTTCTTTCATGGTAAGCAAAAAACAACTGCTCATCTGGGGTTTGGGAGTTCCGGCATTGAACAGGGTCGGTGTGGCATGTGTAAACCATTTTTCACTCATTAAATGATACGTTTTAATGGCGCTTTCAATGTCGCTTTTGTGAATTCCTACTGACACCCTCATAAACATGTGTTGTGGTCGCTCAACCACCTTACCTCCAACTTTTAGAAGGTATGATTTCTCCAGTGTTTTAAACCCAAAATAATCGAAGCTGTAATCCCGGTCGTAAATAATGGTGCTATCCAGCAACTCCGAGTGCTGATCGATTATTTCCCATACATCCGACGCAATTAAGGGTACTGGCTTACCCGTTTTATGATCATTATATTCGTAAAGCTTTTGCATGGTTTCGGAAAAACTTTTAACCGTATTTTTATGGAGGTTGCTTACGGCAATGCGACTGGCAAGCAAAGCATTATCAGGATGTTTAACGGTGAGTGATGCTGCTGTTTCGGCTGCAAGGTTATCTAATTCTGTTGTGGTTACTCCGTCAAAGATACCTTCAATCACTTTTCTTGCCACCTCAATTGAATCTACAAACCTCCGGTCAAGGCCATAGCAAAGTTTTTCGATACGTGCGGTAATTTTATCGAATTTCACCGATTCACTTTTGCCATTTCTTTTTATTACTTGCATTGCGATATGTTTTAAAGGATTTTCAGATTTAAAAATCTTCATTTAAGGTAAATGTTTGTAACTCTTTTGAGCCAGCCATTACACCAGCTTTTTGGTAATCGCCAACCCGTTTTTCGAAAAAGTTGGTTTTTCCTTCGAGTGAAATCATTTCCATAAAATCGAAAGGATTGGCGCTTTTGAATATTTTCGGGTATCCCAGCTCACCTAACCAGCGGTCGGCAACAAATTCGATGTATTGCTGCATCAGGGTTGCATTCATGCCAATAAGCCCGACGGGTAAAGCATCGGTAATAAACTCTTTTTCAATTTTCACGGCATCGCCAATAATAGTTTGCACTTGTTCTTGCGTCAATTTAGTTGTGAGCATACTGTAAAGCTGACATGCAAATTCGCAATGCAATCCTTCGTCGCGGCTAATCAATTCGTTGCTAAAGGTAAGCCCAGGCATTAACCCTCGCTTTTTTAGCCAAAAAATGGAGCAGAAGCTTCCGCTGAAGAAAATGCCTTCTACGGCAACAAAGGCAACGAGACGTTCCGCAAAACTCCCCTGTTCTATCCAGCGTAAAGCCCATTCGGCCTTTTTCTTTACAGCAGGCACGGTGTCAATGGCATGAAATAAAAGATCTTTTTCTTTTGGGTCGGAAATATATGTATCTATTAAAAGTGCATACGTTTCGGAGTGGATATTTTCCATCATTATCTGAAAACCATAGAAGCAACGGGCTTCAGGTAATTGCACTTCGCGCATAAAATTCACTGCAAGGTTTTCGTTTACAATACCGTCGCTGGCAGCAAAAAAAGCCAATACACGCGATATGAAATGGCGTTCCCCATCATTCAGCACAGACCAGTCTTTAAGGTCACTGCTTAAATCAATTTCTTCGGCAGTCCAAAAACTTGCTTCGTGTTTTTTGTACATTTCCCATACTTTGGGATAATTAACAGGTAGGATCACAAACCTGTCCTTGTTTTCTTTCAGAAGCAATTCATTTGTATTTTTCATGTTACATTATTTTCAAGTTAATTATAAGAACTTAGGATTTCGCCATCACGAAAGTCGGTTACTGTGTATCGTGAATTTTTGCCCAGATAATCCAAAATAAAACTAAGAATGCCAGAGGTATGGATGCCTGGTAATTTTGTAGTACGGAACTCGGTTTCGATATTGGAGTTTTTAAGCATATCAATAGAAGCGATAACCTTTTCAGTAATACCATCAGATTCACTGATGCCTGTTATTTGAGAATAATTAGTTGCATTCAATGTTGTTTTAATATCCATCGCGATATAATCGGCCAAGCTTTCTTTGATGATATGTTCCAGCATTGAAGGATTAGAACCGTTGGTATCTAACTTTACCAAATACCCCAGGTTTTTGATCTTTTTTAGAAACTCCGGCAAATCCTTATGAATAGTTGGTTCACCGCCAGTAACTACCACTCCGTCGAGCCAGTTTTTTCGTTCTTGCAGATAACACAAAACCTCATTAACAGAAATCGCCTGATTCTGGTGAAACAATTCGGGCAATACTAAACCGGGATTATGGCAATAGCCACAGCGGAAATTGCAGCCTTGAGTAAACACAATAGCTGCAATTTTTCCGGGATAATCTATGAGACTTTGCTTTACAAAACCACCTATCTGCATCTTATGAAAGGTTCAAAATTCAATTCCTACTCTGGCACCAACCCCTTGCGAGTAATAATGCTTAATTTCCTGCATCTCTGTTACCAAGTCTGCCATTTCAACTAATTCAATCGGGGCATATCGACCTGTAATAATAATTTCTGTTTCGTCCGGTTTCTTTTTAAGAACGTCGATCAGTTTCTCAACCGTAAAGAGGTTGTAATAAATAGCGATGCTGGCTTCGTCTAAAACAACAATGTCATATTTGCCTGAAACTATTATTTGAGAAACTTCCTGAAATCCTTTGCACGCACGATCAATATCTTCCTGTTTTGGAGCATTGACAATGACGCAATCTAAGCCATATTGTTTTATCGTGATTGAAAGCAGAGAACGCTGCACCGCTTCAATCTCCGAATAAATCTGACCTTTTACAAACTGGGCAAAAAACACCTTTTTGCCAGCTCCGGCAGCCCTTAATGATAATCCCAAAGCAGCCGTGGTTTTACCCTTGCCATTACCGGTGTAAATTTGAATGTAACCTTTCATATTAAGCATCAATATTGGGCTGTTAGCAATCGTATAGAAGGAATCTTATATTGGGCAAATTCAAACACCCCAAACAAAATCCCGGTATAAACCAAATCTCCCATCAGTGTATTCTTCAGAAAAGGCAATCCGGCAGAATAACAAATTATTAATCCGTTAAAATCGTCAGGATACATCGTTGTGGATGCCCATACCCCAAAATTGGATACCAGAAAAAAGACAATAGAAGCAAGGATGCTGGCTATTAAAATGTTTTGTATCCTTACTTTTTTCAAAACAACAAAACCTAACAAACCGATGAGGACGAAAGCTCCATAAGTCCAGTAAAAGCCTTGATAAAATCACACGAAATGGTCGAAATACTTTGCATACATCACGTTGTTAATTACAAGGTCGCTCAGCCACAAGCTTACAATGGGAATTGTAAACGAAAGGATTCGTTGCGAAGAGTAGGCAGCGCCAAACAAGGCCATAGCACCAATAGGCGTAAAGTTTGGTGGGTGGGGCGACAGTCGGCTGAAAGCTGCCATCAATACCATTAAGGCGATTACCCCAAAACGAAGGTTTACTTTTTTCTTTTCAGTCATAATTTTTGGCTTTCAGGATTATACTTCAACCACTTCCGGAATGCTTACGAGTCCAGCTTCTATTTTAATTTCAGTATGTTGCTGGTCGAATAGTTTTCGTTCGCG
>JBASYJ010000180.1:0-18125 GCA_049277435.1 Prolixibacteraceae bacterium | reverse complement strand
ATATCATCAGAACGAACTTCAGACAAATGGAACTGGCGTTCAGGATAATTCTTAAGCGAGGCATAAATGCTGTTTACAGCTTGTGAAAAGTCGGTTTCATTTCGGAAAAAGCTCTCAGAACTCATTTCTGAAATTGGTATCTGATTCAGTTCATTTTCGCATGCAACCAAGCCAAACACTACAATTGATATTATTAAATATATTTTTTTCATAATGATTCAACTTCAAATTTAAAATGTTAAGTTCAGACCAAAGACCATTGATTTTGGAAGTGGAGCACCACCGTAGTCATCGCCACTGTTATTTACTGCTTCAGGATTGAAACCGCCATAATATTTATCCTTACCAAACCAGTTTTCAGCCGTCACATAAGCTCTTGCCCCACTGATAATTTTGCTTTTGAATAACAATCCAAGATCATATCCGAGGGTGATGTTACGAACTCTCCAGTAGTCGCTTGAATAAAGCCAGTCGGTATTTTTAATACGTCCGAATGATGAATAGGCTTTTCCTTTTAAGCCGGCACCCGGATCTTCAGGCGAACGCCAGCGGTCGCGCCACAAGCCAATTGATTGGTCTAACCAGCCCATTCCGGTACGGTCCATGGCACGTCCGAAAGTAGAATACAACACTCCACCATTCTGACCCTGAACCAAAATACTTAAATCAAATCCTTTGAATTTGAATGAATTGGTTACACCCCAAACGTAATCAGGATTTGGGTGACCGGAAAGAACGCGGTCGTCGGGAGTGATTGCACCGTCGTGGTCAGCATCTACATATTTTGGATCACCCTCAACCTGTTTTGTTCCAAGCAAAGCAGCTCCGGCATCAATATCAGCCTGAGTTAAAATACCATCCTGCTGAACCACATAGATGCTGTACATCGGCTGACCCACCATCAGAATATTGTGCTGAATATCGAAAGCACCACCTAAGATCGGAGCATTGTCCGGTCCTAATTTCACAACTTCATTCGAGTTAAAACTTAAATTGAAATTGGTGGTCCATTCAAATTTACCGGTCATGTTGCGGGTATTCAGTTCAAACTCCCAACCTTTATTCAGAACTTCACCAATGTTGGTTAATGCGCTGCTGAAACCAGTTGCAGTAGGAACAGGAATATTCAGGAGCAGGTTTGTATTTCGTTTGGTGTAATACTCGAACGAACCATAAACACGGTTACTTAAAACTCCGTAATCAATACCGTAGTTTAATGTTTCAGCCTGTTCCCAGCCTAAATCACGGTTAGGGAAATTCTTTGAAGCCTGACCAACAACTTTGGCTCCGCCCAATGAATAATCGGCTGCCGATAATAATGCGATACTACCGTAGTCGCTACCAATACCGTTATTTCCTGAAATACCCCAGCTGGCGCGAACTTTCAGGTTATTTAACCAGGCTATTCCTTTCATGAACGATTCTTCGGAAACTCTCCAGCCGATTGAGGCTGCAGGGAAAATACCCCATTTGGTGTTTAAACCAAACTTTGAAGATCCGTCGCGACGAATACTGGCAGTTACCAGGTAACGATCAGAAAGGCTGTAATTTACCCTTCCGAAGTATGAAAGCAGCGTGTTTTTTGTTTCCTGAGTATCGGTGCTGTTGGCATTGATTCCAATTGCATCGTTCAGTGTGGTGATGTAATCGGTACCAAAACCACCTGTTCCAGAAATACGGAAAGTATTAAATGTATTCGAATTGTATGAAACACCCGCAACAGCAGATACATTGTGTTTTTCGTTGATCACCTTGTCGTATGACAAGGTATTTTCGTTCACGAATGTCTGACGGTTGTATCCGGAGAAACTACCTGAGGCAAGTCTGGCTGAAGGAGATGAACCACTCACCCATGCCGGACGGTAATATTTTTTACTCTGATCGGTATTATCCAGGTTGAGTGTCGTTTTAAATTTCAGGTTGTCGATGATTTCATACTGACCAAAAATAGTAGCCAGAGTTCTTGAAATTTTCGACAATCCAATTGTATTTTCGAGCTGACGAACCGGGCTGTTTCGTGAGTTTCCCCAGGTAAGTGCAGTATTGTTTCCAACATTAATATCCATTCCTACTGAAGAATCGGTGATTGGAGGCATACCGGCTGTTACGTGCAGGATGTTGTCTTTTCCTTCAACACCCGGATCATTAGAGATTGAATACGATGGAGCTATGTTGATTCCGGCAGTAATTTTTTCGTTCGGACGAACCTCCACATTGGCACGGACTGAATAACGTTTGTAATCAACATTCTTGAAAAATCCTTCCTGATCGAGATAATCACCGGAAACAAAATATTTCACGACCTCATTTCCACCTGTTGCAGAAAGCTGGTAGTTTTTCACAGCCCCCTTGCGGAAAATCTGATCCTGCCAATCGACGAAATCAACTCCCGGATGCCCAGGTTGCGTCCATCTTGGATCAGGAATCTGGTCGCGGTTAAAACTTCCGATGTTGGCAACGCGTGTATCATAACTGTCAGTCGCCTGACGGTTCTGAGTTCCCGGATCTTTTGAAATATAGGTATAGTTCATGATTTCCAATGCACGGTCGATCCACTCTTCCGAACTTAGAACATCAAGTTTACGGCTGGCTTCGTTCCAACCGGTATAAGTATTGAAATTTATGGTTGGTTTTCCTGATTTACCTTTTTTGGTTGTAATCATCACAACCCCGTTAGAAGCTCTTGATCCGTAAATGGCTGCAGCTGCAGCATCTTTCAGGATTTGAATTGATTCGATATCATTTGGATTGATGTTATCCAGCGGATTTCCGGAGGAAAAACCTCCGTTGGTGTTTTGAGCCGAAACTTCGAGCGGGAAACCGTCGATCACGTATAACGGTTCATTGTTGGCCGAAATAGATCCGGTACCCCTGACCTGAATACTGAAACCCTGACCTGGCATACCGCTGGTTTGTTTTACACGCACACCAGCCATTTGTCCAACCAGAGCCTGGTCAATACGCTGAACCGGACGTTCGTTTAGTTTTTCGGCATCGTATTGTGCAATTGCCCCGGTTATCGATGCTTTTTTCTGAGTACCATAACCAATGGCAACCACCTCATCCAAACCAATCGATTCTTCGGTCATGGTTACATTGATGACCGATTTATTTCCTACTTCAAATTCAACGGTATTCATACCAACAAACGAAAAAACGATGGTTCCGGCAGCAGGCACATTCGAAATCGAATAAACACCGTCGTCACCAGTAATGGTTCCGTTGGTTGTTCCTTTTACCACCACGGTAACTCCGGGAATCGGCAAACCTTTGGGATCGATAACCTTGCCGGTGACTTTGGCCGTTTGCTGACCAGTCATCACATTTTCTGTATCACCAGGTTTATGAATGACAATTAATTTGTTGTTTACGGTGTAAGTCAATCCTGAATTCGCAAGAATTTCATCCAGAATCTTGGTGATCAACTGATTATCCGCATTAATATCCATACGTTTCGACAAATCGATCTGATTGGCATTAAAGAAAAACGAGAAGTTGGATTGATTTTCAATCCGGTCAAGAATTTCACCAATACTCAAATTTTGACCTACAATTTTTAGCTTAGTTGTTTGAGAGTAACTTGCTGCAGAAACATGCATGACCGCAACAAATAAAAAGAGCGTAACTAATTTCATAATTTTCGCAATTAGAGGGATGTTGACACAGGATTGACCCCTCGGTTGAATCCATTTTTTTTTCATAAATTTGAAGTGTTAGTACAATTAATTTTAATTGATTGTTGCTGAAGGCGGATTGTTGTGGCGACAATTCGTCTTCTTTTTTAATTTTGATTTAAGGGTTTATAAATAATGGTAAACTCCCGAAATGTAGTTTTTCGGTAATCAATTGGAGATGTTAACTTTAAAGCATCCAACACCTGCCAGATTGTTTCCTGATTTTTAAATTTTCCGGTAAATGCAAAATTCTGCAATTCGGCATCTTCAAAATTCAGCTTCACATCATACCATCTTTCCAGCCGTTGAACCAGTTCCGGAAATGGTATTTTCCTGAAAATAAATTCTCCGTCTTTCCAGGCAATTTCCGACTCAAGATCTACATTATCCTGTACATATTCACGGGTAGTCCGGTTGAGTTTAAATTTCTCGCCCGGATTAATATCGAAAATCTGAGCAGTACCTTTAATCTGAATCTGAATTTTACCCTCGGCCAGGGTGGCATTCGTGATATTATTATCTGAATAGGCGCAAACATTAAATTTTGTACCTGTCACCTGAATGTCGAAATCGGAAGTTTTAACTACAAACGGATGTTGCTTATCCGATTTTACCTGAAAGTAGGCTTCGCCGGATAAAAATACCTCTCTGTTTTTTGCTGAATAGGATGATAAATATTTCAGTTCACTGCCCGAATTCAGGCTGACTTCGGTGCCGTCGGCCAGCATTACTTTTGAACGCGAACCCAATGGAACCGAAAAAACCTGATAATTTTCGGGCTGTTTCAATTTTATTTCCGGAGTTAAAACTGAAATAACCAGGCCAATCAACAAAACTGCAGCGACTGACGACGAATTGCGTATCCATCGCATACGCGATTTCCGGATTTTCCCGAGTTGATTTTTATAAAAATAGGCGAGTTGAATTTCCGTATCAGTATTTGTATTTCGGGACAGGTCCCAAACATCTTTAATTTCCAGATATTCTTTCTTGTTTTCCGGAGATTCTTCTATCCAGAATTTCAACTCCTGAATATCTTCTTCGGAACAAATACCATTGAGGTAATTTAGAATTAAACTCTCTTTTTCTGCCTTTTCCTTCATTTTTTATTCATTGATACCACTAACACAACTGAAGGACAAAAACTACGTCAAACGGGTAACACTTTTTTTGCATTAATTTCAGAAATAAAAATTAGAACACTCATTTACAAACAAATAAGTCAATTATTATTTCAGAATAAAAATGAAATATTAAAATTATACAAATCACAGAATGGAGTTAACCATCTTTACGTAATCCTTTTAATTTCAGCAAAATAAAGAATGTTCGGTGCGATATTTTTGATTTCAGAACTGACAATGCCCGGAAGATCCTTGTTTCGACAGTTCGCAGGGGAAGATTTAATTTTTGGGCGATTTCATGATTTTTCATTCCTTCGAACCGGCTAAGCTCGATGACTTCTTTATAAATATCCGACAGGGAATCAATTGCCAGATATATCTGTTTCAGGTTTTCTGTTTCGATCAACGACTTTTCTCCGGATTGATAATGCATGGCTTCCATTTCCTTAAGCTGAACTGCTGCCTCAGCTTCAAACTTTCGAATGACTCTTTTATGTTTGAGATAGTTAATGCAGCTATTCCGGACTGATTGAAACAGATAAGCCTGAATGTGGTCATCGTCGAGTGTATATTTCCTGTTTTCCCAAACTACCACAAATACATTCTGAACAATATCAAGCGCATCGCCTTCACTTTCAACAAATTTAAGCGAATAAAGGATAAGTCGTTTGTGATATTTGCGGAAAAGAGAATCGAAATCGGTCATTAAAAAATCATTTTCGAAATGCAATAGTAAGAATATTTTGGCTGAATGAAATCAAAAACAAACAAAGGAATATTTCCGGAAATAAATAAACGTCAGATTCACATTTAATCCAGCATGGTTTTTTGCAAAAATTCTACCTAAAACAATATAAATTAAATATCCCAGATTTAATATGATTCAATCCTTTAATCAGGATTAAAAACAAAAATAAAATTGTATAAATTCATATCTTGTGCAACTAAAATGCTATCCGGAAACAGGATTATTTTGGATGAATAAAATTAGCATCATTACATTTAACCATGGGAAAAGTCTACTCCAGGAATACAAATGTTCAGGATTTTAACGAACATCCTACGGTCAATGACATTTTCATCAATTCTCCTATAGCTATTGAGTTATACGACAAAGATGGCCAACTTACCGAAGTGAATAAAGCCTGTATTGATTTATTCGGAATTCGTACGTTTGATCAGGTCAGAGGGTTTAATCTGTTTGAAGATCCGAATTTACCTGATCAGGCGAAAATTGACATTCGATCAGGGAAATCGGTTAAATATGAATTTGAATTCGATTTTGATCTTATCAGAAGGTATGAATTGTATGAAAGTACCCGGAGTGGTAGCAGTTTTCTGGAATGTTTTCTGAATCCATGCTATAACCAGCAAAACGAACTAAAAGGATACATCCTTTATATCAACGAGATAACAAATCGCAAAAAATCGGAAGCGTTGCTCAAGGTAAATGAATTAAATTACCGGACTATTTTTAATTTCATTTCGGAAGCCATTTTTATTCTTGAAGTTTCGGACGGGAAAATAATAGATGTGAACGATGCCATGCTTAATTTGTATGGATATGAATCGAAAGAAGAAATTATTAACGGCAACATCGGTGATTTAAGTTCGAAAATAAAACCATACAATCAGGAATTGGCACAACATTATATACTGAAAGCCAATACAAATGGAAAACAAAGTTTTGAATGGCAGGCAAAAAGAAAGGATGGCAGCATTTTTTGGATCGAAATGACCTTAAAGAAAGCCATGATTGGAGGCGTTTACCGAATTTTAGCTTTTGGGAAAGACATAACCGAACACAAACAAATCATTCAGACTCTTGCTGACAGCGAGAACAAATACAGAAGTTTGATCCAACATTCGAGTGATCCGATTTTCAGTTTTAATCCTGACGAAACTTACCGGTTTGTGAACGAAACGTTTGCCAAAGCATTCGGCAAAAAGCCTGAAGACATTATTGGGAAAACTCCCCACGAAATATTTCCGGCAGAGGAGGCAAACAAAAGGCTCGCCACGGTTCGCAAAGTTTTTATTACCGGCGAAAAAAGTGAAATTGAAGTTAAGGTCATTACAGATGCGGGACTAACGCGCTATTTTCTTACTATGGCTGATCCGGTGAAGAACAATTCCGGCCAGGTTCAATATGTGACCTGCGTTTCCAAAGATATTACACAACGAAAAATTGCCGAGGAAGCCTTAAAAAGAAGTGAGGAAAAATTCAGAACGGTTATCGAATCATCGTTGATCGGCATCCATTTTTATGAATTGGGGGAAGACAATCGTCTGATCTTTAAAGATGCCAATCCGGCAGCTGATAAAATAACAGGTTTTCAAAACAGATTATTGTTCGGACAACCAATCGAAGAAGCTTTTCCAAACCTGGTATACAATGATTTGCCCAATTTATTCAAAAAAATTGCACGAGGTGAAGCCGATTCAAAAGAATTCGAACTTGATTATAAAGATGATCGAATTTCATGTTTTGTTAAAATACAGGCCTTTCAAACTGAAATGGATTCAGTGGCCGTGATGTTTATCGATATATCTGAAAATAAAAAAGTTGAATCGCTTCTTGAACAACAAGCCACTCAACTGAAGGAACTTAATTTAACCAAAGACAAATTTCTTTCGATCATCGCTCACGACCTGAAAAATCCGTTTAACGCGATTATTGGGTTTACAGACCTGATGTTGAATAATTTCAGCCAGATGGACGACGAAACGCTGGTTCGGGGACTGAGAACAATTGAAAGTGCCTCGAACCATGCCTACAAATTGTTGGAAAACTTATTGCTTTGGTCAAAAAATCAATCCGGAATTACCGAATTTAATCCTGAAAAACTAAACCTTTATTCCCAGGTTGTCGAATCACTATCGTTGATCGAAAGTGCTGCCATCAATAAAGATATTGACATTCGTGTCAGGATAAAAAAGAGTCTTGATATTTTCGCAGATAAAAACATGACTGACACCATATTACGCAACCTGATTTCCAATGCAATTAAATTTTCATACCGGGGCGGTAAAATAAAAATCAGTGCAACTGAGGAAATTACCAAGGTCAATATTTCTGTGATCGATGAAGGGATCGGTATCAATCTGGATAAAAAAGATGCCATTTTCACCATCGACAAAAAAACTCAGATTTTAGGTACTGAAAATGAACATGGTACCGGTTTAGGCCTGATTTTATGTAAAGACTTTGTATCGAGACATGAAGGTGAAATCTGGTTTGAAAATAATGTAAAAAAAGGTACTACATTTATATTTAGTTTACCTTTAGTAAATGAAATATCGTAAGATTTTATAAAAAATGAGCAATTTTATTATCCTTGACCAATCGACCAATCACCTAGCAAACCTAAAATCAGTGATTGAGAAGATTGACAATCAGGGACAAATCAGGCATTCTATTCATTTGGATTCTTTTTTTGAATTGATTACTTCCGAATTTCCAGACATAATTCTGATCAACATTGAACAAGAAAATCTTCCTGCTTTCGAAGTTTGCAGAAGACTAAAATCTAATCCGGTTTTTAAGAATATTCCAATTTTACTGCTTGCTTCTCAGGAGATCCAGAACGATAACGAAGCCGAAATTTTGAATTCAGACGCAGATGGGATCGTTACTTTTCCAATCAATGAACTGGTTTTTAAAGTTCAGATAAAGTCCCTCTTAAAAAGGTATCTGCCATCAGTCAAAGAGCCAAACCTTCAGGAAGATGTTGAACGACTAAAAAAAAACAGCAACACATTCCGTTCTAACGCTGAAAATACTGACAATAAAAAACTTCATAAGGATTTTCCTCTTGAAAATAAATCGAACCAGACGGTACCAATAATTAAAAACGGGATTTCAGATCCGGAAGAAAAATTCAAATCTTTCATTCAGAATTCAACAGAAGGCATCATTATCATTGACGACCAAGGACTTATCATTGAACTAAACAAATGTCTGGAAGACATTACCGGCTTAAAAAAAATCGACTGGCTGGGAATGCCTGTCTGGGATTTCCAATCCAAACTGGCTGTTACCGGCAAAAACAAACATTCAAAAAACAATCTCCTGAAAGCATACATCAACCAGATTCTGACTGACCAGGAATGCGAAGCTTTCGGAAAACTCATAGAAAAACAAATCAAGCGGCCTGACGGACAATCACGCTACATTGAAACCAATCTCTACCCCATATACAACAATGGGAATTTTTATCTGGTCAGCCTGATCCGCGACATTACTCAGCGGAAATTTTTTGAAGACGCATTAAAAAACAGCGAATCAAAATATCACGGCATTTTCCATGTAAATAAAGATGGAATCTCGATTTCGTTCCTGAATCCGGACAAAAAAACAACCAGCAATTTTATTGAAGCGAACCAAGCAGCCTACGAGATGCTCGGCTATACCCAGGAAGAATACCTTTCGCTGCACCTGGATGATATTGAAATAAATCAAACCGGAAATTCGATAAAACAACGGATTGCAACGATCAGTAAAAACGAGCATGATATTTTTGAGACCACTTTAAAACACAAAGACGGACATTTATTAACCGTCGACATAAATATTATTCCGATTCAGTACAGCCACCAACAGGCTGTAATGATCATTGTACATGACATTACAAACCGGAAAAAAGTGGAGGCCGAACTTTCCAGAAGTGAAAACCTGTACCGAAATCTGGTTGAACGGCTGCCCGACGGAATCTATAAAAGTACTCACGACGGTGTGTTTATCGAAGCAAATCCGGCCCTGCTGCAAATGCTGGGATATGAGTCTAAAGAAGAACTGTTTTCTATTGACTTAAAAAAAGATTTGTATTTTGATCCGGAAGATCGCGAAAGTATTGCCCTTCAGGAGAAATACGAAGAAATAGGAATCTTCAGGCTAAAGAAAAAAGACGGTTCCGAAATTTGGGTTGAAGATCATGGCTGGTATATGCTTGATGATAACGGAGAAATTATATTTCACGAAGGAATCATCCGCGACATCAGCGAACGGAAAATTGCCGAGGAAGTACTGAAAGAAAGTGAAGAACGATTTAAACTTTTATTCGAAAAAGCCCCCATTGGCTATCAGTCGATTAATGAAAGCGGAGTTTTAATCGACATAAACGAAACCTGGACCGAAATCCTGGGATACTCCAAAAATGAAGTTATCGGAACCAATTTCAGCAATTATCTGACTTCTGAATTTCAGCAAATTTTTCATACGCGGTTTAAAAACATTCAATCCTTAAATGATGTAGGCCTTGAAGTTGAAATGATAAAAAAAGGTGGGGAAATCCTGACTGTTCAGGTTGAGAGCCGAGTAGGACGTACACCTTCAGGAGAATTTAAACAAATCCATTGCGTACTTTCTGATATTACCGAAAAAAGAAAAGCGGAAAAAGAAATCGCCGATGAGCGTATTCTTCTCCGTACCTTAATCGATAATATTCCGGATGCGATCTATGTAAAAGATAATTCAGGCCGGAAATTGATTTCGAACAAAGCCGATCTTGAAGTTCTCGGACTGACAAGCGAAATGGAAACTATCGGGAAAACTGATCTGGAAACTCCCTATCCGGGCAATGCCCGACAAACATACGAGGACGATATGTTTGTGATACACAACTCTCAGCCAATCATCAATAAGCTTGAATTTTTTACAGATAACAAAGGTCAGGAAAGATACTTTTACACCAGTAAGTTTCCGTTAATCGATGATTCGAACAAAACTATCGGCCTGGTCGGTGTTGGTCATGAAATTACCAGACAAAGACAATCGGATCAGAAAATCATTCAATTGTCAAAAGGTCTGGAACAGAGTCCGGCCAGCATTCTGATTACCGATACCCTGGGGAACATTGAATATGCCAATCAAAAGACAATAGACGTTACCGGTTATTCTTTTGAGGAGATGAAAGGAAAAAATCCCAGGCTCTTTCAATCCGGATATACTTCGAAAAAGGAATATGAAAAACTGTGGGATACAATTAACTCCGGAAATGAATATCGGAATGAAATTCAGAACAGAAAGAAAAACGGTGATTTATACTGGGAATCGGTCCTGATCTTTCCTATTCGGGATGAAAATGGCAGGATAATTAATTTCATGGCTATCAAGGAAGATATTACCGACCGGAAAAAAGCAGACCTGGAAATCGTAAAGTTATCGGTTGCCATTGAGCAAAACCCGGCTTCGGTTGTCATTGCCGATATCCAGGGAAATATTGAATATGTAAATAAAAAATTCAGGTCCATTTCAGGATATACGAACGAAGATTTAATCGGAAAAACCATCCGGATTTTAAAACCTGGGCACACCTCTGAAGAAGAATATATTGAAATCTGGAATTGTTTATTATCGGGAAATGAATGGCGCGGGGTACATTTAAACCGGACAAAAGACAAAAATAAATATTGGGAATCGGTTTTGATTTCACCCATTAAGAATCAGGAAGGGAAAATCACGAATTACATCATTCTCAGTGAAGACATCAGCGAACGTAAGAAAATGGAAGAAGACCTGGTTTCGGCCAAGGAAAAGGCGGAAGAAAGCGACCGTCTAAAATCTGCCTTTCTGGCTAACATGTCTCACGAAATCAGGACGCCCCTAAACAGTATTCTTGGTTTTTCCGATCTGCTTTCCGATCCGACACTAGATCAGATATCAAGAAAAGAATTTTCAACTTTGATCAATTCAAGCGGAAATAGTTTATTATCGATAATTAACGATGTACTTGATATTTCGAAAATTGAAGCCGGACAAATTGTTCTGATAAAATCAGAATTTTCGGCTTTGTCGGTTATTTTCGAAATACAAAAAGAATATTCAGTCAAAGCCCGATCAAAGGGAATTAATCTGATCCATGCCGGAAATAAACCGGAAAACGATATTGTAATTTTCAGCGATGAGATGCGGGTAAAACAGATATTGATCAATTTTGTGGGCAATGCACTGAAATTTACTGAAGTGGGATATATTGAAATTGGTGTCAGGTTAGTTAACGATTCAATTTCATTTTATGTAAAAGATACCGGAATTGGAATTGAAAAAGAATATCACGAAAAAATATTCGAGCGGTTCAGGCAGGTTGAAGCAGCTCAAACCAGGAAATATGGCGGCAACGGATTGGGATTGGCCATCACTAAAAATCTGGCGGAATTGTTGGGCGGAAAAATCCGTCTGGAATCGGGACCTGGATTAGGATCTACTTTCTTTTTCGAACTACCTGCATCAATGCTGGTCAAATAAGGTGGATTATTCGATATAAAACACGAATGGGAACAATCCGTCAGGAAAGTTCCCATTCACTTTTAGTTCCCCCGAAGGTTCACCTTAGTGCCAGACTACGGTTATTACAACCGGGTATTTGATACGGCCTTTCAGCCTTCTCTCCCACCCTTAATCCTTCAAATGCCACTTGTTACAGCAACATCCACCCGGATGTCCGTTCGATTTTTTCTTTCGAATTGATCTTCCCGGACGAAGCCTCAGTTTAACCATCTTCGACATTTCTTTCGATTGTCAGCCGATGAAAAGTTACAGGTCATCCGAAGATAACTTTTCACTTCTGCATAATTTTCAGAAACCTAGGTTCCTTCAATTTTGCATTATTCCGAATCAACATTTTAATGAACTTTTTCAAGTTTCTTATCAGGTTGACAAACATCGAAAGCAAGCTTTCTGTTTGAACTTCAACTCTTTCCGAAAGCGAATCCGGAGATTCGGTTGATCGGGTTTCCCATTCGGTTAAAAATGTTCTTCCTTTTCCATTCGTTCAGAGTAGTTTTTTATCGCTCGTCTGATGAATTAAAGATACAGCAAAAACCAGCTGGTTTTCAAACCTTTTTACTTTTTTAGATCAACGACAAATCAAGGAAACTTATTAACAATTGTTGGTATGTATTTACGAATTAAAAACGCTGATACTTCAAGAAAAAAAACGCATTAAACATATCAGGATCAACGTTATCAACATTTTTAAACCATTCTGGAACGACAAAACAAACCACAAATGGGCTTCAGGAATATCCTAATTTGCGTTCAATAGGAAAGAATAGATTGGCAGAAAACCGAAAATGAAGTAAATCTCAGAAGAAACTTATAAAAAGTAAAACATTCAGAAAGGTCACGATGACTCCGACAACAAGCATAATTGTGGTTGTAAATTTTGAATTGACATACTTCCCCATCACCTCGGAAGACGAAGTAAGATAAATTTGTAAAAAGATAGTGAACGGAAGTTGAATACTCAGAATCATTTGCGAAATGATCAACGCATGAAATGTATCGGCAATAATGAAGATGAGTAGCAAAGCAATGAGCAAGGATAAAGCAATGCCTAACCGGCTGTGATTATCCTTAATATCATAAGGTTCACTGAATAATCCGGCAAAAATACTTCCTCCGGCCATTCCTGAAGTGATCGTGCTTGCAATTCCGGCAAAAAGCAAAGCAATGGCAAACACAACTCCTGCATTATTGCCAAGCAATGGCCCCAGCATGGATTGTGCCTGCTGCAATTCATCGACTTGTGTTCCGTGTTTAAAAAACGTCGTGGCAGCCAGAATAATCATGGCACTATTAATTGCCCACCCGATCAACATCGAAACAAGGGTGTCGACAAACTCATAATCAAGTTGTTTCTTGATCACCTCATCATTTTCGAGGTTCCACTGGCGGCTTTGAATTATTTCTGAATGCAAAAACAAATTATGAGGCATTACAACTGCACCAAGAACGCTCATAATAATCAGGATTGAACCTTCAGGAATTGAAGGAACAACCCACGAAATGCCGGCCTGGCCCCAATCAATATCCACCAGACTTAATTCGTATAAAAACGACAATCCAATAATGGAAACGAAGGCAATTATAATTTTTTCGATGAGTGCGTAGGAATTGGTAAACAGCATGATTCCAACAAACAGAACCACAACAATTGCTCCTGCCGGAATGGGTATTCCAAACAACATTTGAAGAGCGATTGCTCCTCCCAGAATTTCGGCCAGCGAGGTTGAAACTGAAGCCATCATGGCTGATCCGAGAATGGTTCGTGAAATCCAGGGTCGGGTATGTAATGTTGCTGCTTCAGACAAACAAAGACCGGTGGCAATTCCAAGATGGGCAACGTTATGCTGTAAAATAATGAGCATGATGGTCGATAAAGTCACCATCCACAACAAGGTGAAACCAAAATCGGCACCTGCGGCGATATTCGATGCCCAATTACCTGGATCAATAAATCCAACAGTAACCAACAAACCCGGACCAATGTATTTGAGGATCTTTAAAGCACCAAAAGTAGGTTTGTGGTCTTTGTTATCGAAATTTTTAAAAAATGAGAGCATTATTATGAATCATTTTATATCCAACAACAAGATAAACAATTGCATTATTCAATTTTATTTCAACGAAAATCAACCAGTCCTGTTGTGAAAGAATCATTTATTAGTCAAACAAAGATTATCGTTCTGAACTGTTTCTACGCTGAGGTTTTCTTCCCGAAGAATTATTCCGCATACCTTGCGGTCGTCTTCCCTTCTTTCCGGAACGAACTTTCCATTGCGGTCCTTCGCCCAATTCGGGAGGAAGTTGAATTTTAATCACTTCACGTTCGATGAGTGCTTCGATCCGTTCAAATTTATCCATATCGTGCTCATTGATAAAACTGATTGCTACACCTGTTTTATCGGCACGGGCAGTACGGCCAATGCGGTGTACATAATCTTCGGCTGAACCAGGCACATCGAAATTAATAACCAGGTTAATGTCTTTAATGTCAATTCCCCGGCTCAGAACATCGGTGGCAACTAAAACCCGGGTACGTCTGGAACGAAATCGCATCAATACATCTTCCCGCTCTTTTTGTTCGAGATCAGATGAAATTCCTTCGACCGAGTTTCCGGCTTTCCGGAGACTTTTTACAATTTCATTGACTTTTTTCTTGGTCGAACTGAAAACCAAAATGCTGTCGAAATCAGGTTTATCCGAAATCAAACTATTGATTACCGGAATCTTCTGATTTTCGTAGACCACATAGGCAGCCTGTAAAACACCTTCGGCAGGCTTCGAAATGGCTGTGCTGATTTGAATTGGATCTTTCAAAATTTTAGCTGCCAGTTCTTTTATTTTTGGTGGCATGGTTGCCGAAAACATCAAGGTTTGACGATCTTCAGGAACATAACTTAAAATACGGAGAATATCATCATAAAAGCCGATGTCGAGCATCCGGTCGGCCTCATCGAGAACCAGATGTTTAATTTTATCGAATTTTACGTAACCCAGATTCAGATGCGAAATCAGCTTTCCGGGCGTAGCTACAATGATATTGGTTCCTTTGGTTAAAGCTTTCATTTCAGCATCCCAGTCGGAGCCATCCCGACCGCCGTATACCGTAATTGAATTAATATTCAGGAAATACGCAAAACCTTGTATTTGCTGGTTAATCTGGATGGCCAGTTCACGGGTTGGCACAATAACCAGGGTACTTAAATCATGATTGTCTTCGAGTGAAAGATGATCGAGAATTGGCAACATAAATGCAGCAGTTTTTCCGGTTCCGGTTTGTGCACAGGCCAGCAGGTCTCTTCCTTCCAAAATTACAGGGATAGTATGTTCTTGTATTTCAGAAGCTTTTTCATATCCCATGTAGGAAATCGCTTCCAGGATTTTATCATCCAATCCAAATTCGTCAAATCTCATAAATAAATTTCTGTATTAATCGCAATCAACCGGTATTTTCAACTTTCAAAATCTGAAGTTGTTCAGCAATCCTGATTTTTTTATCGCGGAGATTCACTTTTCACGAAGCTGAACTAACACCGATATTAATTTGCTCTTCCGACTTGCGGTGCAAAAGTACTAAAACTTTATCAACAATAACTTGTCCGGAATGCTCTGTTGCTGATTTTCAGACTAAAATCAATAATTTTTCCGGTATTTTAACTGGGCTTAATTATTTTAATCTTTCATTCGGGAAAAAGGTTTTCAATTTGTATTTTTGTGCCGTTAAAAAATTTCGTTCAATAAATGCAGTAACTAAAATAAACTGAAATGGGAAGAGCGTTCGAATACCGGAGAGCATCGAAAGAAAAACGATGGGATAAAATGTCGCGTACATTTCCAAAATTAGGAAAAGCAATCACTGTTGCCGCCCGCGAAGGTGTTCCTGATCCGGAAATGAATGCCAAACTCCGTACCGCGATACAAAATGCGAAGGCGCAAAACATGCCGAAAGACAACATCGAAGCTGCAATCAAAAGAGCTTCAGGAAAAGATGCCGAAAACTTTGTAGAAATAAACTATGAAGGGAAAGGACCACATGGAGTTTTGATTTTTACTGAATGTGCAACCGATAATCCAACACGAACCGTTGCCAATGTTAAATCGTACTTCAACAAAGCCGGTGGAGCATTGGTACCGACAGGATCGCTCGAATTTATGTTTTCACGGAAAGCAGTTTTCGAATTCCCTAAAAAAGATGGAGTTAATGTTGAAGATCTGGAATTGGAACTGATTGATGCCGGACTGGAAGAGATTGAAGAAATCGACGATGTAGTTTTTGCTTATGCTGATTACACCAATTTTGGATCGATGTCGCATGCGCTTGAAACGTTAAAAATTGAGGTTACAAAAGCAGATTTGCAGCGTATTCCAAATACTCCGGTTGAATTTACCGAAGAACAGCTGATCGACATTGAAAAACTGATCGACAAACTGGAAGATGACGATGACATTCAGTCGGTATTTACTAACATTGCCTGATTGATTCAACAATAAAATACAGATATCGCATACTCCTTTTAGCAAACACTAAAGGGACTAACACATAAAGTTCGTCTGGAATGCATGCAAAAAGCAGAATTTCCGGCGAACTTTATTATTTTTAACTGTTTAATCATCCTGAACAGATTCTGGCATTTAAGACAAAAAATCCATGAGTAAACGTGAACTTCGAAAATACCTGAAGGAATTATCCAAATCACAACTGGAAGATCAGATTGTAGATTTGTATGAGCGATTTAAAGAAATTAAAGAGTACTACGATTTCGCGTTTAATCCAAAAGAGAATGAACTGATCGAGCAATGCCGCTTTCAGATCAGTAAGGAATATTATCCGGTTAGCAGCCGCAAAGCAAAAATGAGAAGATCGGTTGCGCAGAAATGGATTAAAAAACTGATTCTGCTCGATGCAGATGCATCGTTACTAGCCGATGTTATGTTTTTTAATATCGAAATTGCACAGACTTTTTCAGGAGAGCATTTTGTAAGACAGGCAGCGTTTTACACCAGTTTTTATAAATCGTTTGATGAAGCTTTGCGTTTCGTTTCCGAAAAAGGAATACTCGTCGACTTTAAAGGTCGAATTGAGAAAATAGCAGGAGATGCCTGGGATCAAAAATGGCCAAACCGTAAAGCCTTTGAGGATCTGGCCGATCTGTATCTGCAGTAAAAATTAATTCTTTTCCAGAAATTTTATCATTTCGATAATTGACCCAAGATTGTCATAATCGGGATTGTGTGTTTTCCTGTAATTTTTAATCAACTCCTTTTTATCTGGAAAGGATTGATACATCTGTCGTAAACTTACAAATTTATTCAGGTTTCCATCTATCCTCAGCCAGTATTCAACCGACGATTTTGTTTCAGTTCCTTCAGGTAATTTCATGTTATAAACCTGTCCTGAAGTATAAAAAGAAGAAAAGGTTGTTGTGGCAGCTGTTTGCGAAGTTCCACCGTACCCTGAAGGTTTTCCGGGATCAACAATCGAGCACTTATAATCTGCAAACAACTCACATTTCGATTTGTATATCAACTCCACAAATTTCTTATCCAGAAGTACAAACTTCCGGTCCTGAATATAAATTGTATCAACTAATTCAGTCTGACTAAAGGCTAATTTGGTACCATTGTTATCGAATATCATTTCAGAAGTCAATTCATTGTAATTTAGCAAAGCAACTTTTTGATCACCTGATTTCATCAGAACTATCCCTTTTTCGAATTCAGGAAACAAATAATGAGATAGTTGAACCATTTTAACCTGGCACTGCCCAAAAACAATGATTGAGCTTAACAAACAAAGAAGAAATACTTTTTTAACAGGCGAATTTATTTCCATTGAACTGATTTTTAGACAAAAAGTCATTTAACATTTCAAAGATACGAGAACTTTGAAATAATTTGTGATGAACCGGAAGCATATTTGAAGTTTTTTTATAGTTTTGCACACACAAAATTGAAATGCCCAGATGGTGAAATTGGTAGACACGCCAGCTTGAGGGGCTGGTGCCGGTTCCGGTGTGCAAGTTCGAGTCTTGTTCTGGGCAC
>JBASYJ010000179.1:0-36189 GCA_049277435.1 Prolixibacteraceae bacterium | reverse complement strand
CCTACAAAAACTGACAAAAAAGATGAAAGACAGATATTATTGCAACTAATCAAAAACGGAAATCCCGCAAAAAATATTTTGGGAAGAAAAATATCTGTAAATCATCGACTCTATGGACAGACTCTAAGTAGATTCATAAAATCAATATGCAGTTTAATTTTTAGCTACCTGATCTTGAAATATTATATTTTTGGAAAATTTAATATTGTACCCCAGTCCTGAAAAATTTCCAAACCTTGTTTCCGGGAAATTTTAATAATGAATAAAAAACACATTAAAATTAAACAACTGCACATGATGAATACAGACTGGCTGATTGGTCAAAATCCAATATTACTTGCACTTTATGCAACTCTTTTCACCTGGGGAGTGACTGCACTGGGTGCTTCCATGGTTTTTTTCTTTAAAACAATCAACAAAAAAATCCTGAATTCGATGCTGGGTTTTGCGGCAGGGGTAATGATTGCCGCCAGCTTCTGGTCGCTTTTAAAACCTGCGATCGAAATGGCCGAAGAAGGTGGAACCGCAGGCTGGATTCCGGCATTGGTAGGCTTTTTATCCGGAGGTGCATTCTTGTTGCTGGTAGATAAACTATTGCCGCACCTCCACATGGGCCTGTCGACCGACAAAGCCGAAGGCATAAAAACCACATGGCAGCGCAGCATCCTTTTGGTGCTGGCCATAACACTGCACAACATTCCTGAAGGATTGGCTGTTGGTGTGGCTTTTGGCGCATTGGCCAACAATCCGGATGCCGGCATGCTGGCCGGAGCTGTTGCCCTGGCGATTGGTATTGGACTGCAGAATTTTCCAGAAGGAGCAGCAGTTTCAATTCCATTGCGCCGCGAAGGTCTTTCAAGATTAAAGGCATTCAATTACGGGCAGTTATCCGGAATGGTAGAACCCATTGCAGGAGTGCTCGGGGCCTACCTTGTTTTAACTGTAACACCGCTTCTCCCCTATGCACTTTCGTTTGCTGCCGGTGCCATGATATTTGTGGTGGTCGAAGAATTAATTCCCGAATCGCAGACCGGTAATGAAACCGATTTATCGACCATTGGCGCCATGCTTGGCTTTGCGACCATGATGGTGCTCGACGTTGCTCTGGGTTAATATTCCGAATTAATATTCTGAAATCTCAATCTGATCTGGCTGAATGCAACATTCTGACTTTTAAAGTCTAATTTTACGCCATCAAAAAAAAAGATTTTACGCCGATGCGCCAGATAAAAAAAGAACAGCCAAACGAAAAACCCAGGCTGCACCCACGAAACAAAAACCGGGAACGATACAATTTTAAAGAACTTGTTGCAAGTTTTCCGGAACTGGCCGCCTTTGTAAAGCCCAATCTTTACAACGACGAATCGATTGATTTTGCCGATCCGAAAGCGGTTATCGTTCTAAATAAAGCCATCCTGAAACACCATTACGGAATCGCAGAATGGAATATTCCCGAAAATTACCTGTGCCCGCCTATTCCAGGCAGGGCTGATTACATTCATCACCTGGCCGATTTTCTGTGCCGCAATAACTACGGAAAAATTCCAACAGGCCGGAAAATAAAATGTCTGGATATCGGTGTTGGCGCCAGTTGCATTTATCCGATCATCGGGAATACTGAATATGGCTGGTCGTTCATTGGTTCCGACATCGATCCGCTTGCGGTTGAATCTGCCGGGAAAATAATTGCTGCCAATCCATCGCTTTGTGAAAATGTGGAAATCGTACTTCAGAAAAACCCAAAAGATTATTTTTATGGAGTCATCCGGAAAGACGAATTCATCGATTTCTCGATCTGCAACCCACCGTTTCATGCTTCGGAAAAAGAAGCCCAGACAGGAACAATCCGAAAACTGAATAATTTAAAACTGAATACAGAATCCGGACCGGTACTCAATTTTGGAGGAAAGCAAAATGAATTGTGGTGCGATGGCGGCGAAGAAAAATTTGTGCGAAACATGATCCTGCAAAGTAAAAAATTCGCTGATTCGTGTTTCATGTTTTCGACCCTGATTTCGAAGGAATCGAACCTGAAATCGGTATATAAATCACTTGAGAAAGCTGAAGTTTTTGGTTATGAAACGATTCAGATGGGACAGGGAAACAAAACCAGCCGGATAGTAGCCTGGACATTTTTAAACACCGAAGAGCAAAACAAGTGGAAAAACAGCCGGTGGAAATAACCGGAGAACTTCATACATTCAACCGTTGACTTGAAGTCATCGGTTGAATGTATGGCAAAAATCATCTACTTCTTCAGCAGAACTTTATACGTTTTATTCTCAGCTTTATTCTGACCAATAAGGTTAACCAGATAAATACCGTTCGCGAACCGGCTTAAATCAACGGTTTTTGTTCCTGAACTTCCCTTTGACAACTGCTCGTCGTAAACAATCGTTCCGGTTGCATTTTCAACCTGAACCCTGCTGTTGCCGGAAATGGAATTCAGTCCAATATGGATTAGTCCGGTTGTCGGATTTGGAAATACAATCAGGTAATTTTTTTGTGAAACTACATCAATTCCGGTTGTTACCGGAACCCACTCCAAAGAAATATCGGCAAATAAAGTTGTATTGGCCGGAGTCAGTTTTTCAGCAGCCATACCTTTTGTGAAAGCAAAGGAAGTTACTGTTTTGCCGGTTGTTTTGCTATTATCCCAGGCAAGTTCGACCCAGATTTTATATTCACCATCCGGAACAATTGTTTTCGAAACATTGGTTCCATCCCAAACGACCGTGATCGGCGTATAGGAACTCAGCGTTGCGCCAGTCGTTGCATCCACAACATTCGATGCAGATTTTGAAGTCCAGGTGGCCAGATGGCCCAGATTTCCATTTCCGGATTGCTTTAGTTTTGTTTTCACAAATGTGCCGGCAGAATTTTCGATCCACATGGCAACAAGATGCTTGCTGCCATAACTTCCGGAGTGAGCAACAGGATTTATTTTGAAAGTGAATATACCGGCTGTCTGAGCTTCACTGTTTAGCGACACAAATAAGAAGAATACAAATAAGGCAAATGCAGACTTCATGATTTTATAATCTCTCATACTTGGTAAATTTCAGGTTCAAAAAAAATAAAACTTCAGATAAAAAAAACACCTTCAAATTGAATATGTTGTGGTTTTATGGAAGTTTAACTTCTGCATGACTGAAAAGATTCTGGTTCCTAAAGAATAAAGCAAAAAACTCATTCTGTATCATTCGTTGATTCAGGACACATTTAACGTGTAAATTCGTATAAACCAGTGTTATTCGAAAAATTACGACAAATTGTATGCTCATTAATAATGAAAACTATTCCCAACAAACAGTTTTCTGCTTTACAAAAACTTAAAGTCTTGCTTATTCTGATTCTGATTTCCGGTTCGTGTTCATCAGCCAATCAGGAAAAAGAAAAGAAAAATAATACGATGAAGGTAACCATGCAGATTGAACAAAGTGAGGATACGGCCAGCTGGAGAAAAGAAGCAAATAAAATGGTGAACAGCCAGCTCGTATCCAGAGGTATTTCAGATAAAAACGTGCTTCGGGTGATGCGAAACACTCCCCGGCACCTGTTTGTTCCCGGTGAATTAAGTGTATATGCCTACGATGATGGCCCGCTTCCAATTGGACAGGGGCAAACCATTTCGCAGCCTTTTATCGTCGCCATTATGACCCAGCTTCTGGAATTAAAAGGTGATGAAAAAGTCCTTGAAATTGGAACCGGATCCGGATATCAGGCTGCTGTACTGGCACAATTGGTTGACACCTGCTATTCGATTGAACTGGTTAAGCCTTTGGCTGATAGCGTAAAAATCAGATTAAATAGATTGGGATACAACAATGTTGTTGTTAAATGTGGTGATGGCTACCAGGGTTGGCCAAAACATGCCCCTTTCGATTGCATCATCATTACAGCCGCTCCGGAAAGTATTCCGGAGAAATTGGTTGAACAACTAAAATCAGGCGGAAAAATGGTGCTGCCGGTTGGAAAATATTACCAGCAGCTTGTGCTGGTCACCAAAACAAAAAGGGGCATTGCCCGCGAAAATATCATTCCGGTTCGCTTTGTCCCAATGGTAAAACCTGAATAGTTTAAATCAATCCGGAAGTTTTTACTTTCCGGTATTTCAGGTAGGGAATGATGTCTTCGTTTTTTATTCCCTCGGTTCCGTCATATTCAATGGTAACCACAGGCACTCCGGTAAGTTCCTCAATCCGCGAAGTCATTGCTTCGGTCACCAGTGAGGGGCAACAATACGACGGATTGGTCTGAATAAACAAATCGAGGTCAGGATACTGCCGGATCAGGCGGTGGATTTTCAGAATGTTTTCAAGCGATTCGCCACGTTGCAAAACATTCAATCCAAATTGACTCAGCCAGGCATCGGTTTCATGCGAACCCTCGAATTTCGCTTCTCCATTGTAGCGGTACAGGTATCTTTTGTAATTCTCCTCAACCAGCGGAATCAGCGATTTCAGGAATTTGATTTTTGCGAAATCGAAATACCGTCCTTCTTTCAGAAAGCGGTCAGACGACGGATCGACCACGATTTTCATGTATTCGCTGTATGGCGTGGTGATCACTTCTCCACCGTAATCTTCCACCATCCTGATCAGGTTCTGATTAAACAGATCGTTGTCGCGAACGTACAAATCGCCGAAGATGGCTACTTTGGGACGATCGGTCCGCTCGACTTCGATGGATTCCAAATCACGGATTATCGTTTCCAAAACCGGTTCCTTTAATTTTCCTTCCCTGAATACAGTTTTCAAAAGCAGCAGCGACTCCGCAATACGGGCATCGGTCTGGCCTTTCTGCTTTTCGTACGGCCGGATGCTGCAGCCAATTTTCCGGATAAAACCACCAAGCATGTATGCCAGATAGGCATTTATGGCCGTTGCCAGCGAAAAATCATAGAAAATAACATCACCCTCATAAACAAAGGTCTGCTCCATGCCTTTGCCGTAATTATTTAACAACTTTTTCATGAACCACGGAAACATACTGAGGTTACACGAAAGCTTCGACTTCATGATCCATAGTGCTGTATCGGCCGGATTTAAACGGTTTTGTTCCATGTAATCGATCGAATTCTGCACAATGATGCTCAGCGGCAAACACTGTCCGGTATTAAAACTCAGGCTTCGCTGAATCGATTCATGTGAGGTTTCGGCCACCCGGGCATCAATTCCGCCATTTTGCAGTACGGCTTCCAGCAACGGTGCCACATACGGATCCCACGAAGGAAGCAGCAAGGTTTTATTTTTCAGATTTTTGGGATCATTTAAAATCGGTTTCGACAGGTTGCCCTCTCCCATTTCAAACTGCTGAACAAGCCGGCTGAATTTCCTGAAATCAATTCCATAAGTCCTGAGAACTTGTGACGCTTCATCGACAAGCCCTTTAATCTGATTGGGCCAGATGCGGTGGGCAATGAATTTTTCTCCGGAATCGGGCACCGGTATTTTATCTTCTTCTCCGGAAGGAATTTCAGCCTGACCTGATTTTTGCCTGTTGCGGTGATTCCTGAAAGCCCTGATTGCCGCTTCAATTCTGGTTTCATATCCGACAGCCGAATCATGTTCGTCGAGTTGCAAAATCAAATATGGTTTCCGGATGGCATCGAACATCTCCTTAAAATATTCAATTACAAACGAATCGGGCGTACATTTAAAGGAAGTGACCAGCACCGGATAACAATTTTCGGTTCGCGAAACCAAATCGGCCGCATACAAAATGCGCGAAGCAAATTTCCATTTGATGGTTTTAATCAGTTCATCAGCCTTACTTATTTCAGTTCTCCGGTCGGGAAGCATTTCCATAAAGAACGTTTTGATTCCCATTTTTTCGATGATTTCAGGAATCGAATTGTTAACCATAGGCGATAAAACGGTATAAGGCCGCCCGAGCAACATCACATGTATTTCATCATCTTTTGCAGTTTCCTGCCTGTAAATTTCCTTCCATTGTTCCTGAAGCATCCGAACCTGCTCCCTGGCTTTGTCGTAGGCCAGGCTCAGGTTAATAAAACCGATATCGTTCAGTCCCATCGATTTAATCATCCGGAACAGCTCTAGCCGGATAAAAAGTTCGCCGTGAAAATATTTCAAAACCGGAGTGAGCAACTTTTTGCCTGATTTAAAGTTTCGCTGAACCGAAATAACCGAAGAAATATATTGGGTGTAATAACAATATTGTTTGTTCGCATTCGCCTCATGCGATTCTTCGAGGTAAACCGGAAGAAAGATAAAATCTGATTTATCGCGCAGATAATCCACATGGCCGTGCATGGCCGATATGGGCGCACAAAACTCTGCTCCCGACATGTTTTTACCATCTTTGACCGCAGTGGCATAATCCTCACTGGTCACCGTCCGGATGGACAGGAAATCGAAAAACTTCTGCCAGAACAACATTTCGTCGTACAAATGTAATCCGGCCGGAATGCCAACCGTCAAATCGGTTTGTTGAGTTACCGGATTGAACTTAAACAACTGCTGCCGTTTTTTTATCAGTTCAAAGGATACGGTTTTATTCCTGATGTATTTTTTTTTCTGATAGTCGCGTCCGCACAAAAAACCATAAGCTTCTGTTTCCCGGTCAATCTCGGCCACTTTAAGTTTACAGTGATTGGTACATAAATCGCAGATTTCCGACCGTACCGGAATGGTTTTTTTGTACAATTTAATTCCTCTGAAATTCGTGCTGGTAATCTGCCGGTCGTGCAGTTCGAGTGCCACACCCAGGGCCCCGGTTAGGTGGCAATACCTTGAAACCAGAATCGGTTTGTTCAGTTTTTGTTCGAATGCGGCAACCAGTGCTTTGTTTTTAGCGGTGGCCCCCTGAAAAGTGATAACATTCCCGATATATCCTTTCACGGCCACTTTGCTGAAATAATTCTCACGCGTAGAATGTAAAACGGCTGCCAGGATTTCATCGGTTGAATAACCTGCCATCAGGTAATGATTCAGGTCGCGCTCCATAAAAACGGTACATCGGTCGCTGGCCATTGGCGACCTGACCTTTTCCACCCTCCGTGCATAATCCTGAAGCGAACAGCCAAGACGCCGGGCCTGTTCTTCGATAAAACTTCCGGTTCCGGCAGCACAAACATTATTCATTACCGAAAAAGTAACCATGCCATTGCGCATAACGGTAAACTTCGAATCCTGCCCGCCAATCTCGATGATCGTGTCGGTTTGCGGATTCAGTTCAAAAGCTGCCCGGGCATGCGCTGTAATTTCATCCGGTATGATATCGGCTCCGATGATTTTCCCGATAAATTTTCGTCCCGATCCGGTTGTACCCACTCCTGAAATCCGCAGCCTGATCTTTTTCCGGAGCATAAAGTCCCGGATGGTTTCAAAAATCAACTGAACAGCCTGAAGTGGCTGGCCCGAAGTCGAAGTGTAAAATCCGGCAATCACTTCTTTTTCCTGATCAATCAGTATGGCTTTTGTGCTGGTCGATCCGATGTCGATACCCAGAAAAACATCCAGCTGACTTCGGCTATTCAGGAGCGAATACACATCAACTTCCACAGCATTCAAGGCCGGAAATCGAACAGATTCAAATTCATATTTTTCGTGTGATTCAAAATCGGGATAAACAGACCTATTCAATTGAAGCGGGGAATAATGGAAAGTCTTTTCCTTAATCTTTGAATTCAACAGATCACCGCCATTTTTCAAGACAGGCATTTTTCCCGGAATTTCTTCGCGGCAACTGATGGCAGCTCCAATGGCCCCATAAATGGGAGCAAATTCATCGACAGTGATTTTCTGCCTGATCAGGTTTTCAATGTGGCCGATCACTGCTTTATTCAGTGCAACTCCACCTGCAGCAACGACCTCCACATACGTGTTGTCCTGAAAAACAGTGTCGACAATATTTTTAGCCAGACCAAAAGATAATCCATCACAAATTTCTCCAATCGAATATCCTTCCTGCTGGGCATGAATCAAATCGGTTTTGGCAAACACTGCGCAACGTGAGGCTATTTTCGGGAATGTTCCGGTATTTTCGAAAGCAAGACGGCTGAATTCCCTGATATCTGACAGGTTTAGCCGTTCAGCCTGCTGATCGAGGAAATTACCGGTTCCAGCGGCGCACGAACTATTCGATTTGAAATTCAGGTACTGACCTTTTGGGTCAAAAGTGACCAGACCGAATTTTTCGGCGCCAATAATGAGCAGCGACTGAACTTCAGGATGAAAAAATTTGGCGGCGGTAATTTGGGCAATGCGTGTATCAACAGAAAGACCACAGCTAAAAATCGAAGGGGATGATGAAGTATATCCAATCGCACTTACCTTTTTTAAATTTACTTTTTTCAGTAAACGGTTCAGGTTTTCAATGATCCGACCTTTATGAAAAATATATTCGGAATGGATGAGGTGGTTCTTTTCATCAATAAGGGCAAGGCCCATAGCGACTGATCCAATGTCAATTCCCAGAAAATTCTTTTTCATGACCAACTCCTTCTTTTTAAAAAGCTGAAACGAAAAGAGTTTTACTTACGCATTAGATGATAAATAAATGAATACCTGATTAAAGTTAAGTCCTTCGGATGGAAAAATCAGAATTATTCCCGATTATTTTAGTTTTCAACGATTTGCACGACTGACTGATAAACTACTATCCGGAAGATAGCTTTTAATGTGCAGAAAAGCAGATAAACATGGGGATGTGTTTGAAGGAATCCAGTTTTGTTTCCCAACAATACGCTATTTTTAGGGCCTGAGAAATAAACCTTATGGAAAACAACATTCGCATCGTAAATGCGGGAAAAGCTGGCGAATTAAAAGGTGCGGAAGGAGAAATCCTTCATCCGCCTTCTGGGTGGGCCTTTTTACCATCCGGAGATGCCGGTATCACCCGGAAAGTTACTTCAAAAGGAGCTTACTGGCGGGTGGAAGTAAAAAAAGGAAGACGAATAATTTCGCTGGGCATCTGGGCACCTGCTTCGACTATTGAAACAGCAAGGCAAGATGTTCTGCTGGTCAGGCAAACCGAAGAATACCGAAAAAAACAAGCGTATGCTGCAGAACGTCGGGAAAGGAAACAAGTGGAATACGATGGAGAATTTTGTCAGGCTGTTGAAAAATTCCTGCGTTTCCATGATAATTTTAAAACCCTGGGGCAGAAACTGGCAAAAACAGTGACCAGTCATGCCATTCCGGTTGGAAGCGGAACCGTTGCCCGCACGCAGTTAATCCCAATTGAAGAACGGGCCGCGCTTGCTGTAATTGCCTGGATGCGCCACCAAACCACGGCATACGATTCACTCCAAATTGCCTGGGTGAAAGGCGAAAGGCGCGCAGTGCGAAAAATGCTGGCTCAACATTCGGTTAAAATTCTGACCAATTATCGTGAAGGCCGGCCGGTTTCCGAAAATTGCCCCTTACAAAAAGCATTGAACAAATAAAACAATACTGAAAATGCAAAATCCATGTCCTTGTGGTTCGGGCCTGAACTTTCCGGATTGTTGCGAACCAATCATTTCAGGAAAAAATGACGCAAAAACAGCGCTTGAGTTGATGAGATCGAGGTACGTGGCTTTCACTTTGGCGAACAGCGATTACCTGATGCGAAGCCATGCCCTGAAAACCAGACCGGTGAAAGACCGCAAAAATATCGAAAAATGGGCCAAATCGGTGACCTGGATGGGTCTAACTATTCTAAAAACCGAAAACGGCAATCCCGGTGATGAATCCGGAATGGTTGAATTCAAAGCACTTTACCTCGAAAACGGTCAACCACAGCAAATCCACGAGAAATCACTTTTTCAACGCGAAAACCAAAAATGGGTTTATGTTTCCGGTGTACATGTATGAAAATCCTTTAGCTCCTTTCCCGATTCCCAAACACCTTATACATTTCGAACCAAACAATGCTGGTAAATCCGAGTACCACACAAACCAGCGCTTCCGCAAAACTTATCGGTTCGAACTGAAATAAGTCTAAAAGAAAAGGAACGTTCAGTACCAGAATCAGGAAAAAGGCTGCTCCGCCAACCACCCATTTGACGGTTTTGTTCGAAGTGCGAAGGATCTGAAAAATATTGCGTGTCCACGAACGGTTCGAAAGAATGACAGCAATGTTGGCAGCGATCAGGGTTGTAAAAGCCAGTGCCCGGTCTTCCATTTCCGAATAGCCCATTTTCAGGCCAATGAAATAAACTGCAAACACAATCACCAGAATCCCGATTCCCTGCGAGCAACTCAGCCAGATTTTTTTGGCCCCGAAAAATGGTTCGTTGATGTCTTTTGGCGGACGGTTCATCACATTCTTTTCCTCCTCCTCCGCTTCAAAAATGATGGAACAGGCCGGATCGATAATCAACTCAAGAAAAACAATGTGTACCGGCCAGAGCAACAATGGCCAGTGTGCAAAAAACACCGGAATAAGCGACAATCCGGCAATCGGAACATGAATGGCAAAGATGTAACCCAGCGCTTTCTGCAAATTATCAAAAATGCGGCGGCCCATTTTTACTGCCCCAACGATCGAAGCAAAATTATCGTCCATCAGTACCAGCGACGAAGCCTCGCGGGCCACATCAGTTCCTTTTTCGCCCATCGCGATTCCAATATGGGCCGCTTTCAGGGCAGGAGCATCGTTCACCCCGTCGCCGGTCATGGCCACAATTTCGTTGTTCCGTTTCAGCGCATTGACAATTTTCAGTTTTTGCTCCGGAACAACACGGGCAAATACATTCACGTCCTTAATCCGTTCGGCCAGTTCTTCCTCGGTCATTTCCTGAAGTTCGGGTCCGCTGATTGAAACCTGGTGGTTCTTCAATCCAATTTCGCGGGCAATATTCATGGCTGTAACCGGGTAATCGCCGGTGATCATGATTACGCGGATTCCGGCCTGGTAACATTCACGCACAGCATCAGGAACAGTTTCCCGGATCGGGTCCGACAAGGCGATCAAACCAATGAATTCAAAATCAAAATCATGCTGTATTTCAGGCAGATCTTCATGCCCAATCAGCGATTTTGCCACTCCCAGAACCCGCAACCCGGCTGATGCCATTTCGGAAACAGCTTCCGCATATTTCGTAATTTCGGTTTCAGAAAGATGGCAAAGCTCAAAAATTGCTTCCGGAGCACCTTTGGCTGCAATGGTTTGCTGATGGTTTTCGGTATTGGTAAAAACCCTTGACATGGCCAGCAGATCTTTCGAAAGTGAATATTCCTTCACCATCTGCCAGTCGGTATGAATGTGTTCCGTATTTTTAAGATACGCTTCTCCCATGCTGGCAATGGCTCGTTCCATCGGATCGAACGGATTTGCCTGACTGGATAAAATACCATACTCAATTATTTCATGAAATTCGTCCGGAAACCCATTTAACTTGCTTACCGAATGAAAGTGTTCGCCGTTGTAAAGCCGGGTAACGGTCATTTTATTCTGTGTGAGCGTTCCAGTTTTATCGGTGCACAAAACCGTTGCCGAACCTAAAGTTTCCACTGCTGAAGGTTTTCGGGTCAACACATTTTTTTTCGACATTCGCCAGGCGCCAAGCGCCATAAAAACAGTCAGAACAACAGGAAATTCTTCCGGCAGCATAGCCATTGCAAGTGTAATACCTGCTAAAAAGCCTTTCAGCAGATCACCACGGGTTAAAGTATAAACCAGGATCACCAGGACACACAACGAAATACCGATAATTGCCAGTTTTTTCACCAAAGAACCCATTTCGGTTTTCAGTTTGGTTGGTTCCTCGACAACCGATTCGAGCGCTTTTCCAATTTTCCCGATTTCTGTATTTTGTCCGATTGCAGTCACTTTCACAATTCCGTTTCCCTGAACAATCATCGATCCGGAATACACAAAAGGCAAATCGTCGCCTCCCGGATGTACATTTTTATCAGTTCCGTTCCACTCCGATTTTCGCACCGAAACCGATTCGCCGGTCAGCAACGACTCATCGGCCATCAGATTAACCGAAAACAAAACGGTGGCATCGGCCGGAACCCGGTCGCCTTCCTGAAGGATGATGATATCGTCGGTCACCACATCACGGCCGGCAATACGTTTTTCAACTCCTTCACGAATCACCAGGGCACGCGGACTGGCCAGATCTTTCAGGGCATCCAGCGCTTTTTCGGTTTTCTTTTCCTGGTAAAACTCAATTCCCATAATTACGAAGACAAATCCGAGCAACATCAGTCCTTCCTGAACATCGCCCAGAATCAGGTACAAAGCGCCGCAGGCAACCAACAGCAAAAACATGGGTTCCTTTACCACACCCCAGGCAATTGCAAAGAGATTTTTTGGTTTCGAGGAGGGCAATTCGTTAAAACCTTCCTTTCTAAGTTTTTCCCTGACGACTTCTTCATTTAACCCGCGGAATTTCTCCGATTTCAAATCAACTGACATGCATTTGTCTCCTTATTATTTATTGAATTGATTAGATTATACTAACAATAGATTTTGAAAATTAATCCTTACGAAAGATTTTTTCAAGCAACATTCCAAGCAGTCCGACCTCAGTTTTGTCTAACTTTTCAATAATCAGTTCGGCCATTTGTTTGTGGGCAAAATCATGGGTGTGATTAATCAGTTTTCCTTTTACCGTCAGGTGAAAATGGGCGCTCCGACGGTCCTCGTCCGATTTAACCCGGCACACAAAATCTTTATCAACCAACTTATCTACAGCTACTTTAACTGTTGGCTTTGTTAGATGTAATTCGGTTGCCAGTTCGGTCAGATTAGGATTTCCCAACTGACTGATTGTCTCCAGATAATTCATTTGGGTCAGGGTCAGTTCTTTAAAATCGAACTGGTCTTTGGCCGCTTCTTCCATATGGCCAATCTCCCGCGAAAGTTTTGCAATGGCATCGACGAGTTTTTCCATTGGGCAAATATAGTTTGATTTTACTAACTAAAATGACTTATAATATTTTTAGATGACATTTTTTTTACTGATCATGCAAAATCACTAGTCCAATCTGCTGTAATTCAAACAACCGGATGAATTAACCTTTTGCTTCGAATTCGTATCTTCGCGCCGGATGAAAACATTTCAGGAAATATTAAAAAACAACGAATTTACCTGCGACGAACTGGTAAAACTATTGATTGCTGAAGGTGAAGAACGACAACAACTTTTTCAACAGGCTCAGACTGTCAAGCTGAAATCTGTCGGGAACAAAGTTTATTTTCGCGGACTGGTAGAATTCTCAAACATTTGTGCCAAAGACTGTCTGTACTGTGGAATCCGGAAAAGCAGCGAAAAAGTAATCCGGTACGAAGCTACCGACGAAGAAATTCTGGAGGCATGCCGTTTTGCCTGGAAAAACCGGTTTGGTTCAGTGGTTTTACAATCAGGCGAATTATCTTCACCAGCATTTGTGAACCGCATCAGTCAACTTCTGAAAAAGATTAAGGAATTATCGGCTGGCGAACTGGGCATCACACTTTCGTGTGGCGAACAATCACTGAAAACATACCTGCTCTGGCGCGAAAGCGGGGCCCACCGGTATTTGCTGCGTATCGAAAGTTCAAATCCTGAATTATACCGTAAGATTCATCCTGAAAATGATTTTCACAGTTTTGACCGCAGAATTCAGGCTTTGAAGGATTTAAAAACTGCCGGTTTTCAGGTAGGAACAGGTGTGATGATCGGACTTCCGTTTCAAACCATTGAAGATTTGGCAAACGATCTGCTGTTCCTGAAAAAAATGGATGTCGATATGGTTGGAATGGGGCCATTTCTGGAACACGAAGACACTCCCCTTTATTTATTCAGGAATACCTTAAAAAGTAAACAGGAGCGGTTTGATCTGGCATTAAAAATGATTGCAGCGTTGCGGTTGCTGATGCCAGATATAAACATTGCAGCAGCCACTGCCCTTCAGGCCATTGATCCGGCTGGCCGCGAAAAAGCACTGACCATCGGTGCCAACATCATTATGCCCAACCTGACTCCCAGCGACTACCGAAAGGAATACCAACTGTATGAAGATAAACCTTGCCTGGACGAGGATGCTGAATTGTGTAAAAATTGCCTGGAAGCACGAATTGAAATTTCAGGATGCGAAATAGGATACGGCGAATGGGGCGACTCCATCCACTTTAAAAACCGGAATTAATTCCTTGCCAGATAAACCCGAATTATTTGCGGCATTCCAAATTTGTTTTCTATTTTTATATCTGTAAAATCCTAAACCCTAAGCCATTTATGAAACCTACCAGAAGAGATTTCCTAAAATCAGCATCCGTACTTTCTGCCGGTGCATTTTTTATCCCAAACCTGATGAGTTGTTCTCCTTCAAACCGACTCAACATTGCCGTGATCGGTGTTGGCGGTCAGGGAATGTCGAACTGGAGCAAACTGATCAATCAGGACAATCCAAAATGGAATGAGAATATTGTCGCGTTGTGCGATGTTGACGACAACCGGGCTTCAGAAGCTTTTCGGGTGATGCCCAATGCAAAGCGCTTTAAAGATTACCGGGTGATGTTCGATCAAATGCACAAGGACATTGATGCAGTCATGGTTTGTACTCCCGATCATTCCCATTTCCCGGCTGCAATGGCTGCCATGGAACTGGGCAAACATGTGATTGTTGAAAAACCACTGGCGCACAACATCTGGCAGTTACGAACACTGCAAAAAGCGGCAAAACATTACGGAGTTGTGACCCAAATGGCCAATCAGGGACACACCACCAACGGAATCCGATTGGTAAAAGAATGGTACGATGCCGGACTTCTGGGAAATGTTACCGAAGTGATTGCCTGGTTCAACGGTCCTGAATTTGGAAAAAATAAATATTTTAATAAACCTGAAAGTTTTCCTCCGGCCGAACAGCCTGTACCTGAATACCTCGACTGGGATTTATGGCTCGGACCTGCCGCATTTCGTCCCTACAACGAAATATACACTCCAAAAACCTGGCGTAGCTGGTTCGATTTCGGAAACGGTGAAATGGGTGACTGGTGTTGCCACACGTTAGACGCTCCTTTCTGGTCGCTCGATTTAGGTATGCCAGAGGTTGCCGAAACCGAATTTAAAACACCGGTTCCGGATACAGGATTTATTTCCGATCAGGCAATTATCCGCTGGGATTTCCCTCAACGCAGCGAAAAAGTACCGGTAACCATGCATTGGTACGAAGGTGGTTTAAAACCTGAAATTCGTCCGGAATGGAACCTCGACAAATTACCGGGAAGTGGAATGATTATGGTCGGCGATAAAAACTGCCTGATGACAGGTGGCCGGCCCAACGATCCGAAAATCCTGATGAAACCGGAAGAATGGGATGAATTTCTGAAAAACCCACCTGCTCAGACTATTCCAAGAACGTTTGATGAAAATCCTCAGCGCGAATGGGTTGAAGCAATTAAAAACGGAACCGTTTGCGGATCGAATTTCGATTATGCCACCAAATTGGTTGAGATGGCGTTAACCGGAGTTTTGGCCCAGCGTTTTAATACCCGCATTGAATACGATGCCGCAAACATGAAAGTGACCAACCATCCGGAGCTGGATGCATTCATTAAAGAACCTGCACGCGATGGGTTTGTGTATGGCGAAAATCTGTAATTAAAATTTTTAATGGTTCCGTTAGGAACAAAATATGGGTAGAAAGTGAATGAAATAATACGATATTTTGTCCCATACGGGACAATACAAACAAGCATTAACTACCATTTTTCTACCCTTATATTTTCCCTGCGGGAAATTTAAACTGTCTCATAGAAAACACAAGACCTGTCAGATATATAATCTGACAGGTCTTTTTTCATAGATCCCTTACCAATCCCTATTTATCGAATCGGATACCCAAGGTAATACCAATCCATCCTTTTGCGGTATGATTGTCCCCTACATTTGAATACAAATCATACGGAGCAAAGGTACTTTCGAATGTGTGTCCGTAACTTTCCTTGTTTTCGGCAATATTCAGATTTAATACCGGACCACCAAAAACACTTACTTTTTCGCCAAGTCGTTTACTGTACAACATCCTGAACTGGTGATAATTGTTGTAATTATCCGTCCAGATTTCATTTTCGTTTACATGAAAAATCATGTATTCAAGATTCAACGAATGATCTTCGGTTTTTAACAAGTGAGTTCCCACTCCGGTGCCAAATGCCCATTTGTAATTTTCGGTAAGAAATTGAGTTCCCACACTGAAAAGTCCGTAAACAGGCTTCACACCAACTTTGGCTGTGGCCTGAAGATTTAATCCTTCACCAACCGACATTTCGAATGCCTTGTAAAGATTCGAGCCTGAAGATGTGGTTTCCTGCGCCCAACTGTAGCTAGTGATGACACAAGCAATAATCAATACTGAAATTTGTTTAATTGTTTTCATCTGTTAATAATTTGTTTTTATAAGTCAGATGCCTGTCCCGATGTATATCGGGAGAACTCGCATTAATAATCATTCTCCTGTATATGAGATCTTCCTCAGCTCGTTTCATGACTTATTTATTTTCTGATCAATAACCTTGTTTTAAATTGATGATGCAATTTTAGGTATTTCATCAGGAACAAAGCCAGTGTTTGGTCATATTTTTCGAACTTAATACGAATATATTCGATTAAATTAACATTGAAGCAAATTTTGCCAAACGATCGTTTCAGTTTCATCGATCCGAAACATCAGATATCGGGAAAATCGGACAACATTCCTGAAATTCCGCAAAAGAAAAAACTGTGATTTTAAGAGACGATGTGTCTTCCGTGTAATTCGGTAACACCGGTGGCTTCGATGATCTCATCCCGGTTTTCCGGAGTAATTTTACCGGCTGCAATAACCTGAATTCTTCGTCCCGGCAATTCGTTCATTTCTTTGATAACCAAACGCCCGTGCCATGCTGTGTCCATTCCTCCAGAGGTTAACACCCGGGTAATTCCATAAATGTTGTTTAATTCCTGAAATGATTTAAGTACATCGTATGAATAATCAATGGCTTTGTGAAATGTAATTTCGAGCGGATGAGCCCTTCGGACAAGGCGTTCAAGATTCACAACATCAATAAAATGCAGATCAGTCAGTAGGCCAAAAACAACACCGGCAACACCAGCTTCCTTAAAAAAATCGATCTCATTTTCCATTTCCCGAATTTCGTCTTCGGAATAAACAAAATCGCCGCCCCGTGGCCGAACCATTGCCATAAGCGGAATGCTCAGCTGTTCCAAACATGCCAGGGTCAACTCTTGAGATGGTGATAGTCCTTCCTGATCGAGTGCTGAACACAATTCGATGCGGTGTGCACCTGCCTCTTCAGCGGCAATCGCTTCGTCCAGAGATTCAACACAGGCTTCGAAAATTAGCTGATTGTCCATTGCAATTGTTTTAAAATAGTGTTTGTTTTGAAGGATTGTGCATGATTTCGTGCGCCAGCAACCATTGCTTTCGCCACAATCCTCCTGCATAACCGGTTAACTTATTGGCAGCACCTATCACCCGGTGACAAGGAATTACAATTGCGATTGGATTCCGACCGTTGGCTGTTCCCACAGCACGAACAGCCTTTGGATCACCCAACCGTTCCGCAAGTTCAAGATAGGTAATAGTTTCGCCGTACGGTATTTTCATCAACTCAGCCCAAACCCTGATCTGAAATTCGGTTCCCTCCGGATGCAGCGGCAAATTAAAATTCAGTAATTTTCCTGCGAAATAATCCTCCAACTGATCTTTACAGTCAAGAAGTACCTGACAAGGCACGTGTTTTTCGATGTCATGACCGGAAAAACAAATTTCGTTCACCGATACTCCATCCGACTTTAAAATCAGGATACCCAGCGGACTTTGAAGTGAGATTTGATATTCCATAGCTCAAAGTTAAGAAAGTCCGGTGATGACCGTACCCTTTTTTTTCAAAATCTATCTCTTACCGTATAATGTGTGTGCAATAAATGATGTGATTTTTCGCTCATCGGTTTCCCCAAAAAATCGGTATAAATCTTTATGATCTCCGGATTTTGATGCGATTTGCGGATAGGCATTCCGGCATCCTCTGCATAAATGGCTTCGGCCCGTTTGCGCCTGATTTCAGGATTTGTTGGAATCGGTTGCCCGCCACCACCTAAACAGCCACCCGGGCATGCCATTATTTCAACAAAATGATAATCCGACTTTCCTAACCGAATCGAGTCCATCACTTTTTTGGCATTTACCAATCCATGAGCAACCGCGCATTTTAATTCAACTCCATCCAGAAAAGCCCAATCGTCCAATGGATTTTCAATTTTCAGAGTTGCTTCGCGAACCCCTTCCATACCCCGAACCGGGATAATATCCAGGTTTTCAAATGGAACATCACGACCGGTAACCAGTTCGTAAACAGTCCGTAGCGCAGCTTCCATCACACCTCCGGTTGCACCGAAAATTACAGCGGCCCCGGTCGATTCACCCATCAGCCGGTCGAAATGTGCATCTTCAAGTTTCACAAAATCAATCCCGGCTTGTTTAATCATGATGCCCAGTTCACGGGTAGTAAGTACATAATCAACATCTTTATACCCGCTGTCGTGCATTTCCGGTCGATCGGCCTCGAATTTTTTAGCTGTACAGGGCATAATCGATACCGAAACTATTTTTTCAGGATCGAGATTTCTGGCTTTTGCATAATATGTTTTGGCCAGGGTTCCAAACATTTGCTGAGGTGATTTACAGGTCGATAAATGGGATAGAAATTCAGGAAAAATATGTTCCATATATTTGATCCACCCCGGCGAACAGGAGGTGGCCATTGGTAATTTTACTTCCGGATCATGATCAACCAGAGCTGCTTTCAACCGGCCAAGCAATTCGGTTCCTTCTTCCATTATGGTGAGATCGGCAGTAAAATCCGTATCCATCACCGCATCGAATCCCAGTCGTTTTAAAGCGGCTACCATTTTACCGGTAACCCGTTCGCCAACCGGGAATCCCAGTTCTTCGCCCAAACCAACTCTCACTGCAGGAGCTGTTTGCACAATAACATGTTTCGTTTTATCAGCAATGGCATCCCATACTTTTTCGATATAATTTTTTTCGACCAGTGCTCCTGTCGGGCAATGGTTGATGCATTGTCCGCAGGTGGAACAAACCACATCATTAATCGGTTTCTCGAAAAAAGTGGTAATTTTCATCCGGTCACCTTTGTAAGCCACTGTCAGTGCATTTATTCCCTGCAATTCAGCACAGGTCCTGACACATCGCTGGCAACGAATACATTTACTGTCGTCTTTAATAATAGAAGGTGAATATTTGTCGATGCTGTAATTTTTATACGGTACGAGCCGGATGAAATCCTGTTTTAGAATTTTATAATCCGAAGCCAGTTTCTGTAATTCGCAATTCCCGTTTTTAAAGCAACTGGTGCAATCGGCATTGTGTTCCGACAACAAAAGTTCAATGATTTGTTTCCGGGCATTATGTACGTTTAACGAATTGGTGAAAATTTCCATTTCTTCTTCACAAGGTGTTGCACAGGCTGCTGAAAGGCGTTTTTGTCCGGCTATTTCGACTATACAAACCCGGCAGTTCCCTGCGATACAAAGGTCTTTGTGATAACAGAGTGTTGGAATAATAACTCCTGCCTGACTGGCTGCGTCCAAAATGGTAGTTCCGGGCTCAACTTCAACGCTAATTCCGTTGATACTTATTTTTATATTTTTATCCTTCATGGTTTAAACTTTGAGCATTAGTAAATCATTTCTTCCCTGAAGTTTTCAACAATCGCCGAAAATGAATTGGCCACCGATTGACCCAATCCGCATTTAGCGGTTAACTTCATCGTTTCGGTCAGACGAAGCAGTTTATCGAGGTACCGGGCGTTTTTTTCGCCACGTTTCACTGCTTTTATCCCTTTCAGCAATTGCTGGCAGCCAACCCGGCACGGTGTACACTGGCCACAAGACTCTTCGCGGAAAAATTCGAGGTAGTTGTCAAGCACATTAAACATCGAGCGTGAACTATTGAAGAGCATCATCGAACCGCCGGTTGGAAGTGAAATTCCGGTGAGTTTTCCCTGAAATCCAATGGCTGTTTCATGAAATCTTTTCCGGGGAACCAGAAATCCGGATGCACCTCCAACCTGAACAGCCTTGGTATCGCCATCGCCAAATTCATCAACAAAATCGGCCAGGCTCATACCCAGTTCAAGTTCATAAATTCCGGGTTTTGGTGTATCTCCTGAAACAGAAAACAATTTCGAACCCCGCGAATACTGTACACCCAGATCGTAAAACCGTTTGGCACCGTATTTAAAAATGGTGTAGGTGTGGGCCAGCGTTTCCACGTTGTTGATCACGGTAGGTTTGTCCATGTATCCAATATTTGAAGGATAGGGTGGCTTGTTTCTGGGTTCGCCCCGTTTACCTTCCATCGACTCAATGAGTGCAGTTTCTTCGCCACAGATGTAAGCGCCGCTTCCCATGAAAATCTTGATTTTAAAGTCCAGTTTTATTTCTTTGGCATAATATTCAAATTCACGAATAACCTTATTTAACTCCGGAAGCAAAAAGAAATATTCGCCCCGTAAATAAATGTAGCCTTCTTTTGCCCCGATAACATAGCCACAAACCGCCATTCCGGTAAGCACTTTATATGGAACCATCGACAGGATTTCACGGTCTTTGAATGTTCCGGGTTCACCTTCGTCGGCATTACAAATCACATATTTGGGCGATTCACTGGCTTCGGCGGTAAGTTTCCATTTTAATCCGGTTGGGAAACCGGCACCTCCCCTGCCCTTTAATTCAGAACTGATTAACTCATTGATTAATTCCTGCGGCGATCGACTTATGCTTTTACTCAGAATTTCTTCCCAGTCGTTTTCGTTTTTGAAAATAAAATCGGCCCGTTTTAACTGATAACTGACTGTCATAACTTAATCCTCCTTCGATTTTTTCAGGTAAGAACTTAAGATTTCACGCACCTTTTCAGGAGTTAAATCGGTAAAAACCTCATTGTTTATGAGCATTGCAGGAGCTTTATGACAAAAACCCAGGCAGTTGGTCTGCAGCAGCGAAAAAACCCCATCCGGAGTCGTTTCACCGACATCTATTTTTAGCATATCCTCAATTGCAAGTAAAATCTGATTTTTGCCCTTCATGGAACAGGTTATGGTTTTACAAATCCGAATGATGTACCGGCCCATTTTTTTATATTCAAGAAAAGAATAAAAGGTTGCTGTACCATAAACTTCGGAAGCAGGTAAATCAAGTTCTCTGGCAATTTCAATCATGGAATATTCTGAAAGGTATTTTTCCTGCTCGACCACTCCCTGCAGGATTGGCAGCAGATTATTTCGCTCACGGCCATGCTGGTCAGCCAGATTTTTAATCAGATTGGAAACTGAATTCATAATTTGGAAATTAGGAAGTTTTATAATTGATATCCCCGGGCCTTCGATTAAATAATTTAGCTCAGAAGAAAGTTCGACAACTCAAATATTGTTGTAAACAGATTTATTTACAGGTGTAAGAAGCGCCGTTGAAACAGCCGGAATAGCATGAAAAATAATCAGTTCCTGTTCAGGAAAGAAGGCGTCGGAAGCAATTCATTTCCTATAAAAGTAGGGAAGTGAAAAGATATAAACTAAGGATAAAATGCATAAAAACACATTTAGCACCTGTTATTAGACATATTTACAGCACTGAATAACTACAAAATAAATTAATTCAAATTAAATAGACTTCAATGTCAAATTTGAACTATTGTTCAAATAAACAAAAAAAGCTCATTCTGGTGAAGAAATCACCAGAATGAGCTTTTTACAAATTGAGAACCGGATTATTCTAATTTTTCAAAATTTTTAGCAACAAATCAAATGCAGGAGCAGGCATTCCGCCATGATCAAAACCATCCAGTTCGTACAGATAAGTTTGTTTACTTCCGGCAATTTTCATCATCCGGTTCATGTAGGCATTTTCTTCGTACCGGCCCAGCATTTCAAGTTCACGGTCGCCGGTAATCAGGTAAAGTGGTGAAGCATCGCCCCGAACATGAAAAAGTGGCGCCATATCATCAATTATCGGTTGTGTTTCGGCGATTCCGCGTTCCTTCCGAACAGTAAAATGCGTGATCATCTGACCGCTAAACGGAATTAGTTTTTCGATCGAACTGGCATCAACACCAAAGGCAGCCAAATAATGTTTGTCGAGCCCGATCATTGTAGTGAGGTAACCACCGGCCGAATGGCCCGAAACGACAATCTTTTTCGGATCGCCTCCGTATTGGCTGATGTTTTTAAAAACCCATGCCACCGCTGCTGCCGCATCTTCGATATAAGACGGACTGCCGGCTTGCGGACTCAACCGGTAATTCACGGCAACAACAGCCAGCCTGTGGTTTTTCAATTCCTCCGGAACCGATTTTTCGCCGCCCGTCAGTCCACCGCCGTGAAACCAGACTACGGTCGTAAAACCGGGTTCATTTTCAGGATAATAAATATCGAGTTTACATCTTTCTTTCTGGTATTCATCCGGATTATCTCCTGAACGATACGAAATATCTGACTCGGTTTGATAGATAATTGTTTTTTGCTGAGCAGTAGCAGAAAAAACAAAACCGACAATCAGTAAAATGGATAGTAATAAGCGGCTCATTGGATTACTATTTGAAGTTTGGTAAATGTTTGTGCTTGTTTTAAATGTAGTGAGCAGGCGATCCGGAGTCTCCCGCTCACTATTCTTTACACCTTAGCTATTCAAATTCCTGAATGATGGTGCCCGACATGCGCAACATGGTGGTGTGTGTATCAATAAAATTATACACGGCTTCCAGCTTTCGGGTGGCAGCATTGAGATAAATATTCTGTACATCTCTGAAATTAAACGAATTGATCGCTCCGCTTTCAAACTTTTCTTTTGAAATCTGCAGATTGAGTTCAGCGGCTGCCAGGTTTTCTCCGGCAACATTCAGTAACTCCTTGCGTACCTGGTAAAATTCATAAACATTGGCCAGTTGGTTAGTCAATTCGTGCGTCATTTGTTGTATTTCAACTTTCCCGATTTCTTCGTCGATTCTGGCAATCTGCATCGCGCGTTTCCGGTTTCCTCCACTAAACAGATTGTAGCTCAAAGTAAAATTCCCGAAAAGGTTGGTCGAATTATTCCAGCTTTCTCCCCTGACTTTATAGTCTGTCCGGTTTTTATTTACAGTGGCTCCTCCTGAAAATGACACATTGGGTGAAAAATCACTTTTTGCCAGTGAAACCGCATTTTCCAGTAAAGTCTGATTGATATACTGGTTTTTCAGACTTTTGTTGTTGCTTGCCATTTGCGAAGCCAGATCAGACAAATTGTATTCTTTTGGAATCGCTTCAAAGGGTTCTGTCAGGTCGTATTCCGATCCGATTTCAACGGCCATCAGGAAATTCAGGTCCCGGAGTGCATTTTTATATGCCACATCCTGAAGCAGCCAAGACGCTTTGTCGGACAAATAGGCATTCTGAGCCTGAAGGACATCATATGTGACCGAAGTTCCAAACTCTTTTCGTTGTTGTGCCTGCGTATAGCGATCTTCCGAAAGCGTCATGACTTCGCGGTAAACATTAAGTTTTTCGCTTTCGAGCAAAACCGCATAATAAGCCAGCACTACTGACTGAATGGTACCTTCAACCATAATGGCCGTATTCTGATGCGAAAGTTCTTCCAACTGTTCAAATTTGGCTTTATTGATGCGAACCGAATAACCATCAAAAATGGTCCAACTCACATTTGCACCGGCTGAAAAATTGTTCTGAATGTAATTTTCGCCTGAATTTTGATTGGCTGCATTCCGGTTGTCAGCAGTCAGTCCGATGTACGGATAACGGCCAACCGTTCCCCAGTTGTTTCTGATTTCAGCAATCTTTTCATTTTGCCTGACCATTTGCATGCTGTAATTATTTTCAAGCGCAAGCGTTATGGCATCTGCCAGACTTAGGGTTTCTTTTGCTTCAGCAAGCAAAACCGAGAGGATTAAAATTACCGCTAAATATATCTGTCTCATGACAATTCGTTTTTTTGTGGTTTGCTCTCACCATCTTCCTTTTTCCGTTGCAGGTGCATCCAGGCAATTTCAACTTCTTCGCGTTCAAAAGACCTTCCATGCCAGATTTGTCTCACTCCTCTTCGGTAATCATTCAGGATTAAAATGAGTGCAGGGAAGAAAAGTAGCAGGAACAAGGTTCCGAATGCCACACCATAAACCAGAGAAATAGCCATCGGAATTAAAAATTGTGCCTGAAAACTCCGTTCCAAAACCAGTGGAAACAATCCAAATGAGGTGGTTAAAGTGGTCAGCATAATTGGACGTAATCTCGATTTCCCGGCCTGAATAATAGCTTCCTTCACTTTGTATCCCTGCTCGATCAGCAGGTTAAATTTATCAAGAAACACCACAGCATCGTTTACGATAACTCCGGTCAGGGCCACAATACCCCAAAGGCTCAGGATCGACAGCGGTTTGCCATGAACTCCATGCCCCCAGATAGCCCCGAGTATCGAAATCGGGATCATGATCAGAATAATAAATGGCTGCTCGAACGATTTAAAATTTATCATCAGGATGAAAATAATAGCCAGAAACGCGAGTGGGAACAGGTACATCAGATCGGCCATATTTCGGTTACTTTCCTTTTGCTGCCCCTGAAATTCAACCCGGATACCGGGATATAAAACCTGCAGTTCAGGAATGATTTCGGCATTAACCTGATCGAGAATTTCGGTCACCGATGCATCCGGATCAACCAGGTCGGCATTAACCCGAATCTCACGCTTACCGTTGAACCGCTGAATGTTAACCGGTCCGCGTTTCATATCGTAATCAACCAGCTCGGAAAGAGGATAATCTCCCTGAGCTGTTTTAATTTTCATTTGTTCCATCTGGCCAATCCGTTCACGACCTTCGCCCGGATAGCGCACCCAAACGCGCAACTCGTCGCGGCCTTCCTGCAGACGTTGAGCCTGTCCGCCATAAAATCCCTGCCGGACCTGATTGGCAATGGTTGATTCATCCAAACCCAGCATGTATGCTTTGGGTTTCAGTTTCAGGAGAATTTCCTGTTTGCCCAGCGCATTGGTGTTCACCACATCTTTTAACTGGGGCATCTCACTCAGTTTCGCAATTAAATAGTCGCGCCCCTGTTCTAGCTCCTGAATATTGCGCGATAAAAGGCCAATCGATACCGGATCTCCAAACCGGTTTCGGGCGCCAATGGCAAATTTTTCGGCTTCAGGCACATCGCCAACCTTTTCCCTGATCCGGTTGATGATTTCGTAGGAACTGATTCCGGTTTCTTCTGAATTGCGCGGCGAAACTTCCACATTTCCGGCGTGAGCACCACCTTCCTGATGATCAAAAGACGACCCAAGTTCGATGATGCTATTTTCAATAATATCCACCGTGTCGTTGTAATCACGTTTTAATTCATCGTTTACCACCCAAACAATGCTGTCGAAGCGTTCGAGGTAAGCCATCGTTTGTTTTTCTCCGGAACCGGGTGTAAACGCGACATTAATGTTGAACGAATCGAATTCCATTCGAGGGAAGAAAGTGGTTTTTATGAACTGGCCTCCGATCAAACCCATGGTGATGATCATCATGGCGGCAGGAACCGCGATTACAATGTACCGCCATTCGAGGGTCAGTTTTAAAACTCCGTCGTAGGCATAATCGCGCAGCCAGCTAAAAAACCGCTCGGTATATTTTTTTATTCCTTTTGCCTTTGCTCTCAACACATTCGCATTCAACACCTTTTCATTTCCCAGGTGGGCCGGAAGTACAAAAAATGTTTCGAACAACGAAAATGTCAGGCTCAGAATCACAATCATGGCCATTTCGTACATCATTTCCATTCCGCCGGTAATAAAAATCAGCGGCAGAAATGCTGCGATCGTTGTGGCAACCGAAGTGATAACTGCCGGAATAACTTCAACGGTTCCATCAATTGCGGCACGAATCGGTTTTTTGCCCATTTCAAAATGCTGGAAGATATTCTCACCAATCACAATTCCATCGTCAACCAGGATTCCGATTACCAGAATCATCCCGAAAAGCGACATCATGTTAATGGTGATTCCGATCAGATTGGCGACAATAAACATGGCCAGAAAGGAAGATGGGATTCCCCAGGCGACCCAGAACGAAAGCCGGATACTGAGCATGATGGCCAGTGAAATTAAAACCAGGATCAAACCCTGGCCTCCGTTCACAATCAGCAAGTCGAGCCGGCTGTATAAAACTTCAAGAAAAGATCGCGACACGCGCAGCTGAACACTGGGATTTTTCCGGTTAAATTCTTTGACGTAGTTCAGAATAAACGAATCGATCTTTTTCAGATCTTCCGAAATCAGTTTATTCACCCGGATGTTGATCAGGGGTTTGCCTTTTTCAAGTTCTTTTCTTGGCGTATCCGAAAATTTCTTTTTGACCAGGGCAATATCCCTGATCCGAATCACGCTTCCATCCGGATTCGCACGTAAAATTATTTCGCCTATCTTATTCGGATCCGAACTTCTGGATCGTAAACGGATCAGTAATTCTTCAACATCGGAACGAATTTGTCCTCCGGAAACATCGTTGTTGTTTTTCTGGATTGCATTCTGCAGTTCATTAAAGGTAATTCCGTAACGGAGCAGGTTAGCCTCGCTGGCTTCGATCGAAATTTCCAAAGGCGGAAATCCCGAAATTGAAACCTGGCTCATCACTCCGGAAGAAAGAAAATCTTCCTCCACAATCTGAGCGTACGATTTCAGGGTGAGCAAATCCACGTCGCCCGTAATGTTCAGGCGCATGGCCGGTGATGAAGTCCTGTTTTTTGCCACGATGGGCCGTTCGGCAGCAGTTGGGAATGATGAAATTCCATCGACTGCATTTTTAACCTCAATTAAAGTTTCGTCAATATCTTTTCCGGGCTCAATCTCGATGGTAACCGAACTGCTGTTTTCCGATGAGCTGGAAGTTATTTCGTAAATACCGGGAATACCACGGATCGCTTCCTCAATTCGCGAGGTTACCCCTTCCTCCATTTCAACCGGCGAAGCGCCCGGATAGGCAACACGGACATACAAAAAACGGGATTCACGTTCAGGGAAAAAGGACATTTTCATGCTGTACATGCTCAGTCCCCCAACCAGGATCAAAAAGACAACAATCAGGTTTGCATAAAACGGGAACCGGACAAATAATTCAACTGCTTTTTTCATTACTTACCCCCTCTTGTTTTTTGTTCCGGTCTCATCTTCGCCCACAATTCCCACGGGGCTGTTTTCCTGAACATTAATCAGAGGTTCCACCACCAGTTTCAAACCTGTTTCCAAACCATCGAATATCAGCGTTGTTTCATTCCATTTCAGGATATTCAGAATACGTTTTTTCAGTTTGCCATCGATCACCACAAACACTTCGTTTGAATTAAACACAGCACTTCGCGGCATTTCCATGGCATTCGGAATTTGCTGCCCCGGAAATTCAACGAGTTTGTATTCTCCGGCCAGTAAATTTGTTTTCCCCGGATTGCTGACCTGAACAAAAACGCTCCTCGACTGTGATGCCGGATCGACAAAATTTGATTTACGAACTACTGTGCCCTGCGAAAATGAAGATTTATCCTGCGAATACACATTGACTTTATCGCCAATCTTTATCCAGACACTCTGTTTGTTCTCGACCGGAACCTCAATCTCCAGCTGATCAGTCCGAATCATTCTGGCAATCTGGCCTCCGGAATTGACATAAGCACCAACTTCAAAATTCACGGTAGTAAACGTTCCGTCGAACGGTGCATAAAACGTGTGCCTGCTCAATCGTTTTTCATCCTGCCTGATTCCGTAATAGTCGCTCAGAATATTACGGCTGGCCAGAAATATCTTCAATTTTTCAGAATCAACTTTTGGCAGTTCGGGTAGATCCATATTCAGATCAACCGCATTAAAAAAGCTTATAAACTGGTTATACTGCTCCGGAAAATCAATTTTAATGTCAGGTAGCATGTTGGTAAACGAATTCAGGAACCTGCTTTTGCTGGCTTTCAGTGCCAGTTCAACTTCGTCTTTGTAAATCCGTGCGATCAACTGACCTTTACGGAAAGAAGCTCCCTTTTTCAGGGCAACCTGTCCGGCTTCTATTTTTCCAGAAGCTTCGGACACCAACACCACTTCGTTGCTCGAAACTGCCCGGCCTTCCCTGAAAAGCGGTGAAACAATTTCGTTGTAATTAACCGTTTCGACTTTTACAAAACGCTTGGCATCACTTGCCGGTCTTCTGGGTGGGTCGGGTTTAAGCGAAACAAAAAGCTCCGACAGGGCAAACGATCCGCCTAACAGAACGATTAATGAAACAACGATGAAGGTGATTTTTCTCCAACTCATGATTTATGGTTTAGGTATTTAATGTGTATAAATTTATAAAAGCCAGACTGATCCGTGGATGTTTTTCAGAAAAAGACCAGTTTGGGATCTCTGATATTTTGTTCAGGAAAAATAATTATTCAACCCAATCACGCAAATATCTACTATTTCAATTAATTGAGAGACTAAAAAGTTCTTAATAAGTTTAAACAGGACGCATAAAAAAGGGATTCAGTCTTTTTCTGACAGACTGAATCCCTTAATTTAAATAATGAGTGAGCAGCTAAAATGGAGTCACTACTCTACCGATTTATTCAAAAATTACGCACTTTTTGCTTCGCTGGCACAACCCTCCTTGTATTCGGCAATGATGTTTTTAACCTGTTGCGGCGAAACCCGGCCAAACACTTTTTCGCCAACCATTACCACGGGCGCCAACCCGCAGGCGCCAACACAGCGCAGGCAGTTGAGCGAAAACTTTCCGTCCGGAGTCGATTGCCCGACTTCGACTTTTAGCTGACGTTTGAACTCCGCCAGGACCTGTTCCGATCCCCGAACGTAACAAGCCGTTCCCATACAAATGGAAATCGGGTGTTCGCCCATTGGAATCATGGTGAAAAAAGAATAGAAAGTTACCACTCCGTAGACTTTGGCTACTGAAATGTTTAGTTCTTTGGCAATCACTTCCTGCACTTCGGCAGGTAAATAACCCAGTTTTCCCTGCACCTGATGCAGAACATTGATGAGTTCACTTCCCTGATTCCCAAAATCCACACAGACCTGTTTAATCAGTCCGATGGCTTTTTCTGAAAGTTTTATTTTTGGCATATTGTGATGTTTTCGTTTTTAGCAATAGTTTTAATTACGCTTATCCGGTGATAACTCCGTTATCTCAGTGGTTTTATTTTCACCACAGAGCTCACAGAGTAAAACACAGAGTCTAACTCCTGTCGAAATATTTCGTGTGCAGCAGGTGATGTGCTTTTTCACTCATCGGAGCACCCAAAAATTCTTCGTAGAGTTTCGTAATGTATGGATTCTCGTGCGACTTCCGGATAACCTTGTTCTGATCTTCGGAATAAATGGCACGCTGGCGTTTTTTCAGGATCTCGGCATCGCCATGGTGATAAGGCTGACCGCCTCCGCCAATACAACCACCCGGACACGACATGATTTCGATGGCATGAAACTCGCTGTTTCCGGCCTGAATATCTTCCAGCAATTTGCGCGCATTTCCCAATCCATGAGCAATCCCGATGTTGATTGGTGTTCCGTTAAAATCGATGGTGGCTTTGCGTAGTCCGTCCATGCCGCGCAATTCTTCAAAATCGAGACGCGGCAGGGGTTTGCCGGTAAACACTTCGTAGGCGGTACGAACAGCGGCTTCGATCACGCCACCGGTAGTTCCGAAAATTACAGCAGCTCCGGTTGATTCACCCAGCGGTTTGTCAAAATCTTCGTTTGGCAACGATTTGAATTCGATATTTCCCAGGTTGATCAAATGAGCCAGTTCGCGGGTGGTCAGTGCAAAATCAACATCCGGATTTCCATCCACCGAAAATTCAGGACGACTGCTTTCGTATTTTTTCGCCAGACAGGGCATGATGGAAACAACCACCAGGTTCTCGCGTTTCACCTGAATTTTATCAGCAAAATACGTTTTGGCAATTGAACCAAACATTTGCTGCGGCGAACGTGCTGTTGACGGAATATCCTTTAATTCGGGAAACGAATGTTCGAAAAATTTGACCCAGGCCGGACAGCAGGAAGTCAGTATCGGGAGTTTCACATTCTGATCGCCTGCCATGTAGGCCGACAAACGGTTCAGCAATTCGGTGCCTTCTTCCAGAATAGTTAAGTCGGCCGCGAAATCGGTATCAAAAACGTAATCGAAACCCAAGCGGCGCAAGGCTGCAACCATTTTGCCTGTAACAAGCGTTCCGGCGGGCATTCCGAATTCTTCGCCCAATGCCGCACGAACGGCAGGTGCAGTCTGTACCACAACGGTTTTTGTCGGATCAGAAAGTGCCCGGATCACCGCACCGGTCTGGTCGACTTCGGTAAGTGCGCCGGTCGGACAAACGGCTACACATTGCCCGCAATACGTACAATTCGAATGGTCGAGATTCATCTCGAAAGCCGGGGCCACAACAGCCTGGAATCCGCGGTTGACCGCTGAAAGCACACCAACTGTCTGCACTTCGTTACACATTGTTTCGCAGCGGCGGCACATGATACATTTATCAATGTCGCGAATGATGGCTGGCGAAGTATCTTCGCGGTACATCGATTTTTCTCCCTCATAATGAATCTGACGGATGCCCAGGTGGGTTGCCATATCCTGCAATTCACAGTTTCCGGATTTGGCGCATATCAAACAGTCTGAAGGATGGTCCGATAAAATCAGTTCGACCACCGTTCGGCGTGCATTTATCACACGAATCGAATGGGTATTGATTTCCATTCCTTCGGTGGCTTCAGTACAACAGGCAGGAGCCAGATTTTTCCGGCCTTTTACTTCCACCACGCAAACACGGCAGCCTCCGGGTTTGTTTTCAATGTTCATATCATCCAGCTTCATATAACAAAGCGAAGGAATTTCAATTCCAATGCTCGAAGCTGCCTTAAGTACGGTAGTTCCTTTTCGAACAACTACCGGTTTATGATCTATGGTAAGGTTTATCATTTCCATTTTTGCCAATTTATCCGATTAAAACTGCATCAAATTTACATTTCTCGAAACACACGCCACACTTGATGCACAGCGACTGATCGATGTAATGCAGCGCCCGCCTTTCTCCTGAAATGGCACCCACGGGGCAATTCCTGAAACACAGGGTACAGCCGGTACATTTTTCAGCATCAATGGTGTAATTTACCAGCGCTTTGCACTGACCTGCCGGGCATTTCGACGAGGTGACATGCGCCAGGTATTCGTCATAAAAATGATCGAGTGTTGAAAGTACCGGATTTGGTGACGTTTGTCCCAAACCGCAGAGCGAGGTGTCTTTGATCACATGACTCAGCATCCGGAGCCGGTCCAGATCTTCGAGCGTGCCTTTTCCTTCGGTGATCTTTTCGAGAATTTCGTACAGGCGTTTATTCCCGATCCGGCAGGGAGTACATTTTCCGCAGGATTCGTCGAGGGTAAATTCCAGATAGAATTTAGCGATGGCTACCATACAATCCGAATCATCGAGCACAATCATTCCTCCTGAACCCATCATCGAACCTGCAGCCAACAAGTTGTCGTAATCAATCGGAGTATCCAGGAAAGTATTGGTCAGGCATCCTCCGGAAGGCCCTCCGGTCTGAACTGCCTTGAATTTGCGTCCGTCTTTGATTCCGCCACCGATATCGTAAATAATTTCACGAAGGGTAATTCCCATCGGTACTTCAATCAATCCCACATTGTTGATTTTACCCGCCAGCGCGAACACTTTGGTTCCTTTTGAATTGGCGGTTCCGATGGAGGCGAACCATTCGGCACCTTTGTTAATGATCACCGGAATGTTGGCAAAAGTTTCCACATTGTTCACGTTGGTGGGTTTTCCATTGTACCCTTTTTCTGCCGGAAATGGTGGTTTGAAAGCTGGTTCTCCCCGTTTCCCTTCCATCGAATTGATCAGGGCGGTTTCTTCACCGCACACAAAAGCTCCTGCGCCGTAACGGATTTCAATATCGAAATTAAATCCGGTTCCCAGGATATCGTTGCCCAGCAGCCCATATTCGCGGGCCTGATTCAGTGCAATTTTCAGACGTTCGATCGCCAGCGGATATTCCGCCCGAATGTAAACCAGTCCTTTGTCGGCCCCGATGCAGAAGCCACAAACAGCCATCGCTTCGATCACCGAATGCGGATCACCTTCCAGGATCGAACGGTCCATAAATGCGCCCGGATCGCCTTCATCGGCATTGCAGACTACGTATTTCTGGTCGCTGACCGATTTGCGGGTCAGGTCCCATTTCAGGCCTGTTGGAAAACCACCACCCCCCCGTCCGCGCAATCCCGAATCCTTGATCATTTGGATGACCTCTTCCGGAGTTTTTTCGCCCAGGCAGGTTCCCAGAGCAGCATAACCATCCCGGCCAATGTATTCCTCAATGTTTTCAGGATTGATAAAACCACAGTTGCGCAGCGCGATGCGGATTTGTTTTTTATAGAAATCCATGCCTTTCGAATCACCAACAATTTCTTTGGTCTCCGGATCTTTGTATAGAAGCCGTTCCACTTTCCGGCCTTTGATGATGTGTTCGTCGACAATTTCAGTCACATCTTCAGGAGTAACCTGTGTATAGAACGTATTGTCGGGTAATATTTTTACGATCGGACCTTTTTCGCAAAATCCAAAACACCCGGTCAGGATAACCTGGGTTTCGTCAGCCAAGCCATATTCATTCAGCTGATGCTGAAAATTGGTCTTAATGAGTTCACTTTGTGAAGCTTTACATCCGGTGCCTCCGCAAACCAGGATGTGCATATTGTAATCAGCCATACTTTTACTTGAGTTATTAATCGATTGTCGTGTACGTTTCAGGAATAATTCCATCGACCATCTCATTCAATCTGATGTGTTTACCGATGATTTCCTGCGCCTTGGTTTTATTCACAAAACCATAAATGACCGGATTTTGTCCCGGGATGGTCAGTTCAATGGTTGGTTCGGCATAACAATAACCCATGCAACCTGTTTGGGTGATAACCGCATCGATTCCCTGATGATCAAGCTCTTCAATCAGGAAATTCATGGTTTCCTTAGCTCCTGAAGCAATTCCGCAGGTGGCCATCGAAACCTTAATCTGGATCAGGCTTTCAGGATTGTCGCCCTTTTCCCTGAGTTTAATTTTTGATTGTACTTCGGCCTGAAGTTTTTTCAAATCGGCCAGTGATTTAATTTTGTTCATGTTGTGTATTGAGTGTAGTTTTGGGTATTTTGTTTTATTTCTATGCTTTAAATATCAAGACTTTAAACGGTGTAAATTCTAAGATTTGTCATCATTCGCTAATTTGGATTTGTTCTAAATTCTCCTGAACCAATTCTTTTAAAAACACCCTGATTTCAGGATGAGAAAGCTGAACACCATCAAGTGTTAGCTTTATTTCGCGGGTGTCGAGCGCAAATTCTCCGGAAGGTGTCTGATGCCGGAAGACAAAATCGGATTCTCCGGGAGATGATATAAGAATCAATAAAGTGCCGGTCAGATCTCCCAGAACCGGCCGGTCGAGGTGAGAGAGACCAAATGTTGCAATAACTTTGGTGCCTTTGCCCAGGGCTGATTCTATTTCGAAGGTGCCTCCGGTTGATTCAGCATTTTGCCGGAGAAGCGACAATCCCAGTCCCACTTTTCGTGTTTTACGCGAGGTATAAAACGGATCGGCAGCTCGTTTCAGTTGTTCATCGTTCATTCCGGAGCCATCGTCAGTAATGGTAATGATCAGCTGATCGGAAACGGGTTTTTCGATGATTTCGATCCGGATTAATCTGGCTTTTGCACGGATTGAGTTCTGAACAATGTCGAGGATATGTAGTGAAAGATCTTTCATTTTCGTACTGAAGGTCTGTGCGACTGAAGGTTTGATTTAATAGATTATTGTAAAATTCAGCATTTCAACCAATTCTTGTTTTTCTTCCTTCCCTGCCGTGGATTGCTTTTCTTATTTCAGCAAAATTTGGCTTCTCCAATTCAAAAACAGTATCGGTTTTTCCCAGGTCATCGGGATAATGGGCATCCGAAAATTTCACCAGGGTGATTTCCGGAGCTATCTGATATTTCTCGCGAACGGCTTTTTCCGATGCGAATTTCGAAATCTGCAAGCCATCAACCTGCAGCTCAGGAGGGAAAAACCCCAACTGGCTGAACAAGCTGTTTCGAGGGCGGTCGATGTGCGCCGGGATAAAAATTCCGGATAATTCATGGACCTTCTTTTCGATCTCCTCCACACTAACATCCATCGACGAACCCAGATAGTTGCCAATTTCTTCCTGAATGTTGTCGTATTCGTCAACCACCAGCTGGTAGCCAAACCAAACCGGTTTATTCGGAATGATCGTCAGATGCTGGTCGAGATAGGCCTGAAAAATCCGCAACGCATCAAAATCCTCGAACAAACCCAGGCAGTGTACTTCTTCGCGCGAAGTTATTTCGCAACCCGGAATAACGGTTAAACCGGTTCCTTGTGCAAGTTTCCAAACCAGTTCACAATGTTTGGTCGAATTGTGATCGGTAATGCCAATGATATCCAGTCCACGCTGACTGGCCAGAGAAACAATATTTCCAGGACTCATTTCCAGATCGCCACATGGAGATAAAACCGTGTGAATATGCAGATCAGTCCTGAATTCTTTCATGTTTACCCGTTATAGATTTGAAACAATTTCCCCGTTATTTCGAAGGTACTGAGACTTGTACCGAGAACGGGAATATTTTCGTCGTTCGAATGACGGACTGTATTTTCGTGTGGTTCAAGACCATTGACCAGAATCACGGCTGCCAGATCTTTCAGTGAGGCAATGGCCATCACGTTCTGATGCACCTGCAGGGTAATCCAAACCTGCCCTTCCTGAGCATTTCCCATCACATCACTCAGCAGATCGGAAACATATCCACCTGCAATTTCACGATCAAGACCTTTGTGGCCTGAATATACGTTCAATCCTAGCTTTTCAACAATTTCAAAAACCTTCATTTCGTTTTCCTCTTTTATTACAATCTGCTTTAAACCGGTCAACTCCCCATTTTTTCTGAATATTGCCGAACGCTTTTTTTGAATTGATCCGGCCTTCGCCTTCCCACAATTGCTGCAAAAAAATGCAATCCGACATTTTTGCCTTATTATTCACCATATCTTCAGCCAGCGCGTGGCAATTCGGAGCGCCGCAGGCTCCACAGTCGATGCCCGGCAGGAAGCAAACGATACGCTGCGCCTTGGTCATCTTCTCCATGGCCTTTATCCGGTCGTTTCCGAAGATAAAATGTGATTTTGGCCTGATGGGATCAAGAACCAGCTTTTGCTTCAATTCCTGAATATTGGCCTGTATCGTAGTTTGTTTGATTTCTTTTACTGAAGGGTATCTTTTGGCCCTCCGTTCGAGCCGTTCAACCGTGAGGAAACGATTTCCGGAGAGTAAAATCCCGCCTGCACAGCTTTGATCACAGGCACGAAGTTCAAGAAAATCGATTCCTTTAACCTGATCATTTTCCAACAGTTCCAGAAAACGCACCACATTGTGAATGCCGTCAATGGCCATGCTTCTGGACCCAAAATGACAGGATTCGCCCCGGGTTAAACTCCATAAAATCCCCTCGTTCGACAGGTTTTCGCGAAGGTGTGCATTTTCGGGTTCCTCCTTGTCCGAAATAACCTTCATCACTTCGTTATACAGATGGTCCATGTTGATGATCCCGTCAACAATCGATTCGCGCTCTCCAACCGGACTTTTTACTGAAGCGATTTTGGCAATACACGGTGTGGCATAAAAAAGACCAATCTCTTCGCGTTTGGCACCTTCGAGCATCAATCGCTCAATGGCATAATGAGCAGCAAGGTTGTGAGGGGTTTTCCGAAGAATCAGGTTTTCTGTTAATGATGGATATCTTCCCTGAATGAGGCGGACAATAGCAGGGCAATAAATTGAAATGGCAGGTTTTTGAGTTTCATTGTTCTGAAGCACCTCACTGATGGACTCGATCATGGCCTGCATGGGTTGCTCCACCTCAAACACATGCGTAAACCCAACTTTTTTCAATCCTTCATATATCTGGCTTTCCGAATATTTTTCCTGAAATTGTCCGATCATGATCGAAGGAAACAGGATTACCCGGTATTTGAATGCCCGGATTTCTTCCAGATCGTCCTGTTCGATGTAAAAAGCCTTGGACGGACAAATCCGGTGACACTGCCC
>JBASYJ010000178.1:0-5847 GCA_049277435.1 Prolixibacteraceae bacterium | reverse complement strand
TACCTTGTTCCCTCTTTCGGGTTAAACGGGGGGCTTAATTTTAAAATGAAAAATATGAATATTGAATATCAATACGTTAACTCTAGATTTTACCGACTTTGAATTTTAGTCGGTTTACAATGATTTATAAAATCAAAATTAATCGGTTTTATCTTAAAATTGAGGGAATAAGGTTATTTATCTTAAATTTGAAATCCAATGTTGACGAAGAATGCAGATTAGATCAATTTTTAAAATAGCAATTATATTCCTGATTCTGTTTCCATTAGCAGTCTCAGCCCAGATTTCGGAAGGCGGCACTCCTGTGCAGATCAAGCGATTAAAATCAACTTCTTCATCGTCTGATGTCGTTGTTTTACCTCCAATTGACAATTTGAAAATGCAGTCGGTGCACAGTCGTGCATCTGAAAACCAATTAAAACCCCTGCATTTTGCACATGCGTTTCCGGTTTCCTTAAATCCGGAGAATTCAGGAAAATGGTACGCCGATGATGAAATAAATGTCTGGCAGTTGCGCATTCGTTCTACAGGTGCCTATTCACTTAATTTCATTCTTAACCAGTTTCATTTGCCAGAAACAGCGCGCTTGTTCATCATTAATGAACAGTCCGGAGTAGTTAAAGGAGCATATACCAATAAGAACAATTCGGATAGTCAAACATTAGCCATCGAACCGGTTGATGGGGATGAAATTTTGATTCAATATGAGGAGCCTGTGACGGTTTCCTTTCGTGGTGGATTTGAAATTGCCCAGGTTGCGCATGATTTTGTTGGAGTTAGCACATCAGGTGCACATCGTCCTTTGGGAATTTCAGGATCGTGCAATGTAAATGTTAACTGCGATCAGGTTAATGGGACGGAAGATATTCGCGACGCGGTTTGCCGGATTATTATTGAAGGAACCGAGCTTTGTACCGGAACGTTAATGAATTCGACCGCTTTTGACGGAACTCCTTATTTATTAACGGCTTATCATTGCATTAATACTGAAAAGAAAGCACAGTCGTCGGTATTTCTTTTTAATTATGAGTCACCTTATTGTGGTTCAATAGATGCCGATGTGAGCCGGTCGCTTTCTGGAAGCAGCCTGAAAGCGTCGTTCGACAGCCTTGATTTTGCCCTGGTGAAATTAAATATGCTTCCGCCATATTATTACAGAGCTTATCTCGCAGGATGGAATCATAAAAATCTGGCCCCATTAAATTCATTATCCATCCATCACCCGCTGGGGGACATTAAAAAAGTTTCGGTTGATAAAGATGCCGCAGTTACATCAAAATTCAGTGCGAATTATCATCCGCTTGGATTCTGGAAAATAAACCGGTGGGATAGCGGTGTTACAGAACAAGGTTCATCGGGTGGTCCTTTATTTGATCAAAATCATCAGCTCATCGGAACACTTACCGGAGGTGCAGCTACCTGCACCGTTCCAACAAACGACTACTTCGAGAAATTTGCCCTGGCATGGAATTACCGCAGCGAAAGCAGTAAGCAACTCAAATACTGGCTCGATCCAACAAATTCCAATTCCGAAAAAATTTCAGGAATGTACATGTATGCTGACAGTAATTTATGCCTGCCAGTGACTAATTTCAGGAATTCGGATACACACTCTGTCATTCAAATTACAAATGGTCTGATTAAAAAAGGTTATTTCAGCGGTTCGAACCTGGCTGGGTATACCGATTTTGCAGAACAGTATACGTTTGCTAAAAGTTGTGTTATTCAGGGTGTTACATTGGGTATTGCCAAGGTGAAAATAAATCCGTTGTATGCCACTGCAAATATTAATGTAAAAGTTTATGAAGGAAATGATAAACCTGAAACCTTGCTTTATACTCAGAAATTTAACATCAAAACATTTTGGGTCGATGGAATGAACTATCTGGCTTTTGATTCGCCGGTAAAAGCTTCAGGAAATTTCTTTGTTTCGTATGATATTTCGGATTTGCATGACGGAGATACTTTGGCTGTTTATATGGCAAACCGTAAAACCGAATTAAATAGTTTTTTCCTGAAAAATCAATCCGGCTGGCTTAGCTATAACTCTCAAAATCTCAATGGGTATGGTTCTGCGCTTCTTACTGAACTGATCTCGTGTAACATTGATACTACCTCAGGATTGGATGACAATAATGAAGACCTGGCTGGTACCAAAATGTATCCGAATCCACTCTTTGGAAGTAATTTTTTAACCATCGAAACGCTTCAAAAGATCGATTGTCCGGAAGACATCAGGATTTATGATTTGTTGGGGAAAATCCAGAATGTTTCGGTTATTCAACTTGGAGATAATTCGCTTAAACTAAATTTTCAAGGGAAAAGACCCGGAATCTACCTGATTAACATTGATACCGGAGGACATTCAGTGACAGGACGAATTGCCTATCTGCCCTGATTGGAGACCGTTTATTTAATGCTATCCCAAAATTCAGCCATCCTGATTTCTTCGGTTGTATTTACAAAATCTGCTTTCGACGATTTAATAAGTTCTGCAACAGATTTGTAGGCCGGACATTTAGTAATGCTGATTTTTTTATTCTGGGCATGAACCTTTTCAACAAGAGTCTTAATTTTTGAATAATCCTCAAAAGGAATGTTTCCGGTACCTTTCCAGTTCGAAATTTCATTCAGTTCAATTTCAATCAACGGCATTATTTCCGAATCGATATTTTTTTCGATATCCGCTAAATTACCAACCAGGCCCAAAAAACTTGGTTTTATATTATTTATGGTTTCCAGCGAAGCTTTGTCTTTAATTAAAATCTGCATTTTCCCCTGATGTTTTTCCCCGTTCAGGGTGAAGGTGAGCATATCCGCAAATGGTCGCATTTCAGTAGCCAACTGCTTGTAAATTTGAATGGGCTGTGCTGAAAAATTCAAAACCAAAAATATATCTCCGGAATATCCTGGAATTATTTCACCATTGTTCTTTTTAAATTGTTTGAATAAAGGGTAAAGATAGGCATCGGTCAAAGTTGGAAGTTTGTGTGTTGCACTGTCTGGCATTAAATGAGTTACGAAGTTCTTCCCGTAGATATACATCACATCTGCTTCGTAATTTACAATCCCACGACCGATAGATTCCCATAAATCAGAGGCATTGTTGAAATTTCGTGACAGAATAATTGGTTTTTCGTATCGCTGTGAAAAAGCTATCTGGAAAACAAACAAAACGCAAACCAATAGCAAAAGACCCTTTTTCATAAATTCAGGATTATTATTCTTTTGAAAGTCAGTAAAATTAATTTTTTTAAATTTTAAATCTTTATAGGTTCAATATTTTTTTTATCTGTCTGCTCATTTCTGATTTCTTGAGTACATTCGGATTCCTAAATAAAAAAAACCAACATGATTTCTGAAAAAGCCAAAAATATCACTCCATTCATTGTTATGGAAGTTCTGGAACGAGCTTCAGAGCTTGAAAAAAGTGGAAAACACATCATTCATCTTGAAGTAGGTGAACCAGACTTTGATGTGCCGGTATGTGTAACCAAAGCCACCGAACGGGCAATGTTACAAGGCAAAACGCATTATACCCACAGTTTGGGAGATCCCGAATTGCGTGAAGAAATTTGTAAAAACTACCTCAAAAACTACGGTGTAACTATTTCTCCTGAACAAATATTGATTACTTCCGGAACATCACCGGCAATCCTGATGGTGCTTTCTGTTTTGTGTAATCCAGGCGATGAAATTATAGCATCAGATCCGGGATATGCCTGTTATCCGAATTTTATTCATTTTGCCGATGCGAAAATGATTAAAGTACCTGTTTTTGAGGAAGATGGATTTCAGTACCGTCCCGAAAATATTGGTCCGGTAATTTCAGAAAGAACAAAGGCAATCCTGATTAACAGTCCGATGAATCCAACCGGAAACCTGCTTTCACCTGAAACTTTAAAATCGATCGCAGAATTCTCACCTTACATCATTTCCGATGAAATTTACCATGGCCTGGTTTATGAAGAACGTGCTCACTCAATTTTGGAATATACCCAGCATGCCTTTGTGCTGAATGGTTTTTCGAAATTATATGCAATGACAGGTCTTCGCCTGGGATATGTCATTGCTCCACCTGAGTTTGTGCGGCCCATGCAGAAAATTCAGCAGAACCTTTTTATCTGCGCGAGTTCTGTTGCACAAAAGGCTGGAATTGCAGCCCTTCGTGAGGCCGATGCAGATATCGGACATATGAAAAGAATTTACAATGAACGCAGAAAATACATGATCGCCCGTTTGCGAAAGCTGGGATTTCGGATTACTGTTGAGCCAACCGGAGCCTTTTATATTTTTGTCGATGCCCGTTTTCTTTCAGCTGATTCCTACAAACTTGCTTTCGATATTCTTGAAAATGCTCATGTTGGAGTCACTCCCGGAATCGATTTTGGTGAAAATGGCGAAGGTTACCTTCGGTTTTCGTACGCCAATTCGCTCGAAAATATCATAGAAGGCTTGAACCGGCTTGAGAAATACATCAGGGAGTTTAAATCGCTGTAAATTTTTCCCAGTGTACTATTTCCGATAGTGGTTTCCTGATCTTTTCAGGAGAAATGGAGTTGCTGTAACCGATTGGAATTAATGCAATTGGTTCGATGTGGTCAGGAAGCTGTAATTTCATACGTGTCATTTCCACATCAAAATTGCATACCCAGCAGGTCCCCAAACCTAATTCTGTTGCTTTTAAAACCAAATGATCGATCGCAATGGCGGCATCCACATCGGCAAAATCCTTCCCGTCCGGCCTTCTTTTCCATGATCTTGAGTGATCGGCACATGCAACAATACAGAGTGGCGCTTCCCGGAACCAGGCACGGCTGTATACTTCCTGAAGTTCGGCCAGATTATCAGGCTCAGAAACCACAATAAAATGCCAGGGTTGAAAATTTACTGCAGATGGAGCCAGTCTGGCGGCATTCAGAATCTCAAGAATTGTTTCTCTTTCAATTTTCTGCTCGGTAAATGACCGGACAGAGAAACGTTTGTAAATAACATCATCGAATTCCATCATGTTGAAAATTTAACTGTAAAGTTACTGAATTCAATAGAAAGGAGGATAACGAATATCGTTTAGGCTTGTAACGAAACAACAACTTGTCCGTCATATTTTCAGAAAACGTAGAAAACAGAAACAAACTGGGAAACTTGCCCAAAAACATATTTTTTGAGGCAACAACTTTCAGATTTAATCTTCCTTTCAATCAGAAAACAATTTTCAGAAAACAAAATGTTAATCATTAAAACTCAAAGCCATGAAAAACTCAACAATCAGAACCACAATTCTTGCGGCCTTTTTACTTGCAGGTCTGACATCTTTTGCAACTTCAGGCAAAACCGGAAACATTAAATATGAAATTAATCCGGTTGAGAATTTAAAACTGGGCAAAACAGTCGAAAAAGTTTGGACTATTGCTTATTCAGAAATTGAAAAACCGGTAACAATTACAATGCACAAACACGGGAAATACAGCGAATTCATAGTGAGATCAGATTTTTTTGAAGTTGTGTATTCCTCCACGGAAGAAGGTTTTGGTGCAAAATGTATTAAAAGTTCTGAACGCACGGTAAAAGCAAAGATTTGTTCAGGGGTTCTCAATCAGAAAGCAATGGAAAGGCAACAAATTATTACACAAAATCCGGTTTCTGATGAATTAGCTTTGGGATTAATTGCCAGTTATTTGCCCGATTTATTAAATAAGGGCTACGAACATTTGATTTTCTAATTAGAGTCTGTCTATAAACATCAAATTGTTGATAACTAATTACATATAGCCTTTTCGATTTTGTGTATTTTTATTAGATTTAAGAAAAAACACCATGAGACTATTTGAAGAATTTAAGATCAAG
>JBASYJ010000177.1:0-1896 GCA_049277435.1 Prolixibacteraceae bacterium | reverse complement strand
CCGGAATTGCATCGTAGCGCATCACATCTTTGCGGCCCAACATGTGGTTTACGGCCACTTCACCTTCGCGGCTGGCAGTATGAGCCAACAGAGAGAATCCGGTAATGTCGCCGGCAGCATACACATTTGGTACATTGGTGCGGCAATTCTGATCGATCTTCACACCCCGGGGAGTAAATTCAACACCAATGTTTTCGAGACCGATTCCGGCAACATTGGCTTTGCGGCCAACTGATAACAAAACCTTCTCACCGGTTATTTTTAATTCCTGACCGTCTTTTTCGAACACCACTTCTTTACCATTCAACTTGGTAACACGTGCTTTCAGGTGGAATTCAATGCCTTTTTTTACAAATTCTTTGCGAACAAATGCAGCGATCTCCTCGTCTACCCCGGTTAAAATCTCCGGAAGCATTTCGATCACCGTAACTTTGGTTCCCATCGCGTTGAAAAAATCGGCGAATTCAGTCCCGATCACTCCCCCGCCAATAATGACGAGACTTTCAGGTTTTTCTTTTAACTGAAGAATTTCGCGGTTGGTTAATATTTGAGAAGCGTCCAGTCCCGGAATGGGTGGAACTGCAGCCTCCGATCCGGAGCAAACCAACAAACGGTTGGCCTGGTAGTCCTGACCACCGGCTTCAATCGTGATCACTTCTCCACGTTTTTCTTTGATCGTTGCTTTTGCCATGACCACATCGGCTTTGGCATGTTTCATTTTCGCGCCAATTCCGGCAACCAGCTTGCGAACAACCTTGTCTTTCCGGAGCATGATCTTTTTGAAATCGATGGAAATATTTTCCACATTGATTCCATATTTGCTGGCTTCTTCGGCATATTCGAGCACTTTGGCAGAGTTCAAAAGTGTTTTGGTCGGGATACAGCCTTCGTTCAGGCAAACACCCCCGAGCGAACGCATGTCGAAAATGACCACGCTCAAACCTTTTGCTCCGGCACGTTCGGCAGCAACATATCCCGCAGGACCGCCACCCAGAATTGCTAAATCGTATATTTTGCTCATTGTCTTATATTATTCTATTTAATTATCTAATTCTCAATTTCGTCCGAAACTTGATAACTTCTTTTATCAACACTTCCTCGTGGACGAGTTTTAATTTGCTTTCTTCTCCCGGGGCTGCACTCCTTCGTCGTTTACCCCGGGTTATTGATATTTTGCCCCTTCAGGGCAAAACAATCGCGAATCACGGCAACCTGGAACTTGAAACCTGGAACTTCTATATTTCCAGATTTTCGATCTGTTCTTTAATCTCTCTCAGGAACAGGGTTGCTTCGCCGCCATCCAAAGCCTGATGGTCGTATGTCAGAGAAAGTCCCATCATTGGAACGAATCCGTAAACGCCATCACCCAAATCTTTCGGACGCGCAACGATTGTGCAAACGCCCAAAATGGCGGTCTGCGGAATATTGATCACCGGCGTAAACATTTCTACTCCGTAATTTCCAAGATTCGAAATAGTGAAAGAAGCTGCTTCAGGAGCCAATAATTCAGGGCTTACATTGCCTTTTCGGCATTGTCCGGCTATAGATTGCAGCTGTCCGGAAAGGCCTTCAAGTGAAAGATCATCGGCATTTTTTATGGCAGGCACCATTAATCCACGATCGGTATCAACTGCCAGACCAAGATGAACTTTCTTGAACCAGCGCATGCTGTCGCCAATAAAATGGGTATTTACCTGTGGGTATTTTTTCAAAGCTTTGATTACCGCGAAACAAACCAAATCATTAATGGTGATGTTTTGTGAGATTGTTCCGGCATCCAGAGCTTTTTTGAATTTCTTGCGCAAAGCCATGATGGTGCGTGCGTCAGCGCTCATGTGGTGGGTAAGCTGAGCCGAATTCTGCAGCGAAGCGTGCATCGCTTTGGCAATCAGCTTG
>JBASYJ010000176.1:0-24898 GCA_049277435.1 Prolixibacteraceae bacterium | reverse complement strand
ATTCGAACCCGATTTCCTTTAGTTTTCCTTCATCCAGAATGTTCCTTCCGTCGAACACAAAAGCCGGTTTGAACATGTGATGGTATACTTCATTCCAGTTGTAGGATTTAAACTCGTCCCATTCGGTCAAAACAACTACAGCGTGGGAATATTGCATGGCAGCATAAGGTTCGTTGTGTACCATCCGATTTGAGAAAAGCTGAACTTTAATTTTTGAGAATTCGATATTTTTTTCGGTCGGATAAGGTATTGTCCACTAATGAACACAAATTTACACAAATGCTTATTGTAGGATGCGATTTTCAACAGGCTCAGGTCAACGCCTTCGACAGGTTCAGGATAACGTCTGTTTTATACTAAATTTAAGATCAGTTTATTCGTATAACTTAATAATGTGAATAACAGGAAATAATAACAATTGACGTGTCGGTAACTTTATAAATCAACCGGTGTTCCCGATCGATTCTTCTGCTCCAATATCCTTTAAACTGATGCTTCAAGGCTTCTGGTTTACCAATTCCTTCTGACGGATTTCTCAAAATATCTTTAATAAGGTCGCCAATCCTTAAAGCGATTCTCCTATCGATTTCGATCCACTCCTGATATTCTTTAAAAGCTGATGGTACAAATTCTATGTTTCTCATACGAGGTCGTCAGCTTTTAACGAGATGATCTGTTTTTTTGACTCATATTCAGCAATTCTATCTTGTAATATCTGCGTAAAAACAGGATTGCTTAGTATATAAGCAGTTTCATCCGCTGGCTGTATCGAAATTTCGACGGTTTGATGAGGGAACAGCTTTTTAATTCCTTCGATAAAATCGGGAGTAATTGAGTCAGTATTAATTTTGATTATTGTTTCCATCCTATCTGATTTTTCACAAAGTTAAGAAATTCGCTCATCAGTTCATTTGAACATAGGGTTTCCTTTTACATGTAGCATTTCGCATACTTTTTAGGTTATGAATCCAACGGCTCTTGTTTTGAGTATTGACTATTGTGGGACTGTTTCTATTATTATATTTATTTGAGCATTGTTGTCGTATTGTAATATCTGTTGAGATTGCCACGCTCGTCCCTCGCTCGCAATGACGGGTTCTTTTTACCCTTTGCCGATTCCCTGATAATCGAATCCGATTTCCTTTAGTTTTAAGGCATCTGGCAAATTTCGTCCGTCGAACACGAAAACAGGTTACAGCATATTGGGATAAATGGGTTTGCCGGTAGTTGTAAAGGTTATTGGTTGTCGCTACGTCTCCTGGTCGTTCTTCACTTTCTTATTGGATATTGGTTAATTGTTTCACCAATCGTTCAATGGTAATGAAAATATTTTCGAGTACAGGCAACTGTACAAACAGATGATTTAATTTGTCGATTGTCTCTTCAGGCATCATTGGGTACTCATGGGCTAAATCGTTGCGAAGTTCTCGTAAAGCCAGCCAGGTATCGGAAGAATCGATGATATTTAACCGTTCCAATCTATTGAGGATATCCCGGAAAGGTTTGTCGAGTATATCTTCCTGAAGATAGACCAATACATACCGGAAGGTATTGGTTCCCACTTCATCCTGTAGTTTTGTAAACCTGAAAACCAACTGGTCGATGTTTCCTATTTGGGCATCATCGAGTCCTTGATATATTTCTCTTTCAAGCGGGAAAAGCTTTTCGGTCTGGCCTACGGCATATTGAAGCCGCTGAAGGTGTATCCGGCATTTTTGAAGCGATGTTGTTAAACGTTCAAGATTAACTTTTTCGTTGGTTGTCATAGCAGTATCCCTTCTTTGTAAACCTGGTGAATAAAGGAGTTGTGTTGTCCGTTATCGATGATAACATCGATTTTTTGATCGCCGATGATTTTTTTAAGTTGCACTAAGAATTTGATTTTCAATTGATAGATTTCCATTCGCGAAATCATCTGATTACATTGAATCAGTAAATCGATGTCCCCACCTTTTTTTTTATCATCGGTACGGGAACCAAACAACCTGATTGTTGCCGTTTCACCAAATATAGCCTTGGCTACATCTTTAATTGCTTTAATATCGTTGCTATTTATTCGCATGTTTCAAAATTAATACTATACGAATTGCATTTATACGAATTCCGCGAATTTCCTTCTATTGTTTTGGGCTCAGGAACCGATTACCCCCAATCTAAACTACTCCCAATTAGGCCGCTAATACATACTTCTGTTTCGGAGTATGATATTCCAGAGATTGGTGCAGTCTAATATTAGTATGAGATTGCCACGCTCGTTCCACGCTCGCAATGACGGTTAATATCAGCCTTTCCCGATTCCCTGATATTCGAATCCGATTTCCTTTAGTTTTCCTTCATCCAGAATGTTCCTCCCATCGAATACAAAAGCCGGTTTGAACATGTGATGGTAGACTTGTTCCCATTCGTAGGATTTAAACTCGTCCCATTCGGTCAAAACGACAATAGCGTGAGAATGTTCCATGGTTGCATAAGGTTCGTTGTGCACCACCAGGTTGGAAAACAGCTGATCTTTGATTTTGGAGAATTCAAGATTTTGTTCGGCCAGATAATCCAGGTCTTTCAGCATTTGTTCCTGACTAACTTTAGGATCGTACACATGAATTTCTGCTTTATCCTGTAATAATTTCCAGGCTACATAGATGGCTGCCGACTCCCGGGTATCGTTGGTATCTTTTTTAAAGGCCCAGCCCAGAAAGGCTATTTTTTTTCCGGCTACCGTATTAAAGAGAGTTTCGATAATCTGATTGGCAAAACGTGTTTTCTGGTAATCATTCATTATAATGACCTGCTCCCAGTAATCGGCCACTTCGGGCAGATTAAAATGGCGGCAAAGATATACGAGGTTCAGAATGTCTTTCTGGAAACAACTGCCTCCAAACCCAACCGAAGATTTTAAAAATTTGGAACCAATACGACTGTCAGATCCTATGGCCCGCGCTATTTCGTTCACATCAGCCCCGGTACGTTCGCAAAGTGCGGAGATGGAGTTAATACTCGATATACGCTGTGCCAGAAAAGCGTTGGCTGTTAATTTGGATAACTCGCTGCTCCATACATTGGTTTGTATGATTCGTTCACGGGGAATCCAGCGGGCATAAACACTGGTTAATGTTTCAATGGCTTTTAATCCTTCCGGAGTCTGTTCCCCACCAATCAATACCCGGTCCGGATTATGCAAATCCGCGATGGCGGTTCCTTCCGCTAAAAATTCAGGATTGGAAAGGATCGTAAAGGTATTTTTGGAATTATTGTGGTGGACAGGACGTGTCCTGTCCGTACTATTGTTCTCGAGGATGGTTTTGATGGCCTGGGCGGTACGAACCGGTAGGGTGGATTTTTCGACCACTATTTTATCTCCCTCAGCGAATTCAGCAATTTGTCTGGCACAAAGTTCAATGAATTTTAAATCGGCAGCCATTCCTTTTCCAACTCCGTATGTTTTGGTAGGGGTGTTCACCGAAATAAAAATGATATCGGCTTTCCGGATAGCTCCCTGCACATCGGTGGAGAAAAACAAATTCCGGTTGCGTGCTGTTTTCACCACTTCGGCCAGGCCCGGTTCGAAAATCGGTAGGTTATCTGTGTTCTCGTCGTTCCAGGCAGCAATACGTTGTGCATTGATATCGACAATGGTGACTTCAATGTCAGGACATTTTTCAGCAATGACAGCCATAGTTGGCCCGCCAACATAGCCGGCTCCGATGCAGGTTATTTTCATATTTTATGGATTACACGGATTAATTGAAAAGGATTTCACGGATTCGTTTATGAAAGCGAGTATTCTTTGCTCCCGATAAAATCGGGACAAGCAGTCTGCTTTAGCTGACGGATAGAATTTAATAACCAGAAATTACTTAAATCTGGTTCCGCTTATATTATTTTGCTTCATTAATCTGGCTGAATGATAGATTCTTAGGATATCTACCTGGATTTTATTTTTAATTCTATAAATTATCCTATAATTACCTTCAGTTAATTCTCTGATTGATTTATCGTTAAATTCCACAACAATCTTACCTAAAGATGGATTATTCACGATTAACTGAACCTTTCGATAAATTTTATTTACTGTTATAGATGCAAATCGGTCAGAATTCTCTGCTATGTATTCAAATATTTCTTTTAAATCCTGAATCGAAAGTTCGGTCCAGACTATTTTGACCATTTGTCAATTATTAATTTAACATCCTCATTTGAAATAATCTTAGTACTTTCAGATTGTTGGAATCCCTCTTCAACTTTCTCCACAAAGATCAATTCTTCAATCAGTTCATCGATCGTAAATGAATCAGGAAGATTTTTAATTGTTTTATTTAACTTGTCCTTAGTGAGCATATATCAAAGTTTTTTATAAATATAAATCCTTTTTCTATATTGAAACCATTGTTCAAACTAAAAGTTTAGATAATGGTTCCCGATTATTTCTTGTCGGAGTCAGTTGAGAATTAACCATCAACAAACACCAAGTTTAGATTTCCAATGGTTCATTCCTCAAGCTCGCAATGACGGATAGACTGAGTGTCATTGCGGATGACCAGCGGGAATGAAGCAATTTGTTGAAAATAATTAGGATTGGATTACTTCGCTAGTTCCTCACTCGCCCGTCAACTACGGTTAACGTGTACCCACATCTTTTTCGACTCTATCCCAATTGATAAAACCTTATTTTTATTGGGAAACCTTAGTACAAAGCATGCTATCCTAAGACTCAAACCTTATTAATATGCTGTATTCCCCTATAAAATAAGGTTTTAATCGAATGCTGGGAACCTTACTACTAAGGTTCCTTCAGAGAAAAAAGGTTAAAAATAATGGTTCTCCATATCATTCGACTTCGAACTGAAAGTAACAGATTTGTGGGAACACAGTAGCTGTTATGACCAGGCAATGACAGGTTGAGTATGGTCTTATAAACTCCAATACTCCATCTTCTCTACCTGATTTAAATACAATCCTTTTACATCGACCAGTAAACAGGATTCATTGGCCCATTTCAGAAAATCTTCTTCTTTCATTTCCCGGTATTCGAGATGGGCTACGGCTACGATAATCGCATCATAGGTTCCTTCGGGTTGCGATTTCAGTTCAATCTGGTATTCATGCATCACTTCCGTGGCATCGGCATACGGATCGACCAAATCGACCTGAACCCGATAGGACTGTAGTTCGCGAATGATATCAGATACTTTGGTATTGCGGATATCAGCTACATTTTCCTTAAAGGTGAAACCCAAAACCAAAACCCGGGAATGGCTTAAGTGTTTGTCTGCTGCAAGAATCCGTTTAACGGTTTGTTTGGCAATGTATCCACCCATCGAATCGTTCACAAAACGACCTGCATCGATGATTTGGGTATGGTAACCGACCTGTTTGGCTTTATGCACCAAATAATATGGATCAACTCCGATGCAATGACCACCCACCAGCCCCGGATAAAATTTCAGGAAATTCCATTTGGTCCCTGCCGCTTCAATCACATCATAGGTGTTAATGCCGATGCGGTTAAAGATGATGGACAATTCGTTCATCAGTGCAATGTTGACATCACGCTGCGTATTTTCAATAATCTTACCGGCTTCAGCAACTTTAAGGCTTGGGGCACGGTGAACCCCGGCAGTGATTACCTGTTCGTATACCTGTGCAATGACTTCCAGAGATTCGGAATCACAACCGGAAACTATCTTGGTGGTATTCGTGAGTGTATGCACTTTATCTCCCGGATTAATCCGTTCCGGAGAATAGCCTACTTTAAAATCGGTACCGCATGTTAATCCGGATTCTTTTTCAAGAACCGGAATACAATCTTCTTCGGTGCAACCCGGATAAACGGTGGATTCATAAACTACATAGTCACCTTTTTTCAGGACTTTCCCAACGGTAGTACTTGCACTGATCAGTGGTTTCAGGTCAGGTTGATTGTATTCATCGATGGGAGTGGGGACAGCTACAATGTAAAAAGACGCTTTCCGCAGATCTTCAGGAATGGCCGTAAATTGAATGTCAGTACGTTCAAAATCTTCTGCTGCAAGTTCCCTGCAAGGATCTATCCCGTCCTGCATCATCTTCACCCGCTTTTCATTGATATCGAATCCAATGACAGACATTTTCCGGGCAAATTCCAGCGCAATGGGAAGACCAACGTAGCCCAGTCCGATGAGGGCGAGTTTTTTTTGTTTAGCGAGGAGTTGATTGAGCATTTATGTTATTTTCAATTTCACGAATTAAATGTTGGATTTCACGAAGGGGTTAGTTGACAATACGTTTATAAGATTGAAATAGGTCCGGATAAATTACCATGGAACGATTATCCTTTGCCGTTGACTTTATCCGTCAGCTAAAGCAGACGGCAAATGATATTGCATTGATTGAAGGTGTTGAAAAAAGTTGACCTATTCCTTGCCGTTGGCTTAAGCCAACGGTAGCTATCTATTTATCTCCGGATTCATTCCACTTCTCCTTAATTTCTCCCAGAAACTCCCTTCCGAAAACGATCCCGGTTCCGATAATTCCCCCAAGGAAGATCCAGATAAACAGGATCATTGCTTTTTTAGGTTTCGATTTTTCGGCAGGAACAGTGACCGGTTCAACGATGGTGAATACCGGTGAGTCCTTTTTAACTTGTATTTTTGCTTGTTCCAGTTGTTTGGCCAGTTCCTGAAAAACACTGAACGCAATCGTGTATCGTGTTTGGATACGGTCAATTTCTATTTGAGGCAAACCACTGGTGAAGTTTTTATTCCGGTCGGTTGCCAGGGCAAGACTAACCTGGGCTTTTTCAAATTCTGCTTTGGTTTCATCGTACCTTTGCTGAATAAAGTTGAGGTTATCTTTTGTTTTTTCAATTTTGAATTCAGTAATGTATTTCTGAAGTAAAACCTGAGCTTTTTGGGCCAATTGTGCGGCAGCCAGTGCTTCCGGCATATTGGTGGTTAACGTGATGTACCCATCTTTTGCGTTTATATCCAACGAAACCTGTGCTTCAAGTATTTTCTGCACAGCAACCTGATCTTCGGATAATGATAATGGGTAATTACTTGAATCACCAGAGAATTTTAATTCTTCAGGTTTTCCTTTGATCGCTTTAATAAGCAAACCAGGTAAACCTATGGTATATTTTTTTACTGTTCCAAGTACTGAAGATGTCTTGTAAACAGTGTAATAATCAAACAACGAAATTGGTTCGGTATGATCCTTGAAATTCAACGGAGTTTTCATTAACTCCAACTGGAAGGGAATGCTGTTCACAATCTGAGGATATACTATTGGCGACAATTCATTTCCCTGGTTCATATCCAGACTAATGCCAGCCAGGGCAGCCAGACCACCTAATCCACCCAGTTTCGATTGTCCTTCGCCACCTACCTGGGGAACCATAACAGTAGTCGCGGTATATTGAACCGGAGAAAGCAGAGCAACGGTAAGACCCAGAAATGCACAGATAATTACCGTCAGGATTACTGTTTTTCGGCCGTTCCACAAGGTTTTTACCAGTGCCAGAAGATCAATTTCATCGTCAGCGACAGGAGGGGGAGTGCCCGGTTTTTGTTGTGAAGTCATATTTGAAGGATAGTTGTCAGTTGTTAAATTGTTGTTTGTTGTCAGTTGCGGAAATAGTTGTTGGTTGTTAATGAGTTATCGGTTGTCAGTTATCAAAAAGTTGTTCATTTCAATAGCCGAAAACTGATAGCCGAAAACCGACAACTACTACCTATCTTACTTCGTCAGCTGATTAACTAACAAGAATAAGGTCAAAGCCGTTGTAGCTGCAGAAGTGGTTCTTCCCAAAATACTGTCCCAGTCAGTCTTTTTACCCTCCTTGATTTCTTTAGGTGGTTTCATCTGAAGGGTAATTGTAGATCCTGATTTTACAGTAGGATAATTTCTGAAAAAGAATAAAAAACGTTTGGTTGAAACCATCTGGTCGTTGGGAAGATTAACAGTTACACTGTTCTTGTTGGCACGTTTTTCAAATCCTCCTGCATAGTTACGAATGTACCAACCAGCAGATTTATTGCCCTGAAAAATAACATTTTTAATATCTGTATTTTCATTGTAGATAGAATACTGAGCCATCCGGGTTCCTATTCCAAGTATAGATACGGTATTCTCAAGACGGTTAATATTGATTACATCGCCTTCGAACAAAATTGGATCGGACTGAAGGTTTCCTGCATGAAGCATAGCCTGATGAAGATTCATGCTAATATTTCCCCGGTTATGATAGGTTCGGAATAGCCCGCTTCCAATCGGATCGGCGTCTTCAAGTAAACCTCCGGCCATTTTAATGACTTCGCTCAATTGTGTTTGTCTTGACTCAAGAGCATAAGCTCCCGGGTACTTCACCTGCCCATTGATTTCAATGGTACGTCCAAGTGTGAATTCCGGAGTTAAACGAACGACAACCTGATCGAAAGGTTGGAGTTTGAAATTTTTCGGATTAATGACCTGGTAACTGGAATCAACTTCCAGGGTTATCATTTCAATTCTTGCTTTTTCTGTTGGTGATAAGATAGTTCTGAAAATTTCAACACGATTTAATGCGGCACCTAAAGTAAATCCTCCGGAATTAGTCAATACATCCCGAACCGAAAGGGTAGGATCATAAGTATAACGACGTGGATTTTTTACTGCTCCAAAGACCCGCACTTCACCCACATTGGTATAAGTTGTATTGTCGTATATATTGAGCTGATCGCCCGGTTGAAGCTGTTTGTTTCCATCTTTGCTGAGTTCTATCCGGATATATTGAACTTCTGTCGGATTAAACAGATTACGCCGGAAGATATATGCAACCGGATATACACTGGTTTTTAATCCCCCAGCCATGTCGATAGCTTGTTTAACAGAAATTCGGTCGTTTAATGAAAACGTCTTTTTGAATGGTGCGCGAACATATCCTGCAACACTAATTGTATCCACATCACGGTAAGACGCCTGATTCATGATCTGAATCCGGTCGCGAGCCTGCAAAGTAAAATCCTTATTATTAATTCCGGGGAATGGAACTGTTAATACTTCAAAAGTTGAATCTGGCTTAAAACGTTCAATAAACAAAATATCTGTTTTAGCCTGATAGGTTGGTTTTGCATTTCCCAGAATATTCTCCAGAGTGGGATTGGATGCCAGGTCGTACCTGCCTGGATAATAAACACTTCCTTCCACATCAACATATTGATCCAAGGGTTTGCCAATCGATTTTATCCGGACAGCATCACCATTCTTCAGGCTTACTTTTGTTTTTCCGGAGCGAACATCTTCCAGGTTATATTCGAACAAACGTTGTTCTCCGTTTACATACCGCTGAATTTGTACAAAATCAGGAAAAGCATTCATGTTGACATCTCCGGCATAACGAATCAGATCGCTGAGCGTTTCGTTAGGAAGCATTTCGTAGGACATTGGTCGTTTTACAGCCCCTTCAATGGATACCAATAATTTTATTACCGGAACAAAAATAATGTCGTTATTCTGAAGATCGAACTTAAACTGAGTAGCCGGATCATTCATGAACGTATATAAATCTATATTTTTTCTGGAATTTCCACGGATTAATTGAATAGCACGAACAGATCCGATTTCGGATGGACCTCCTGCTGCGGATAAAGCGTTTAACGCTGAATTTAATGCAGAAATGGTAAATCCACCGGTTAGTTTTGCTTCTCCAAAAACATTCACCATAATGGTACGTGCAGTTGAAATGGTTACAGCAAACTGGTCGGATCGGAAGGTATAAGACGCCGATAATCTTTCCTGAATTACGTCCCTGGCCTGAGCAAGGGTTAAACCTTTCAGGAATATTTTAGCTACTCCGCTTGGCTGAATGGAACCGTCAGCCGCGATTTTTTGCTGAATGTCTGTTTGAGAAGCTCCAAAGATAGTAATGCGTATTTCATCTCCATCTCCCAGAACATAGGTTTCCGGAGCCTGTGCGCCATCTGTGGTCCGGAATACATCCAGTGACTGGTCGGTAAATAATGAATGCCCGTATATGTTGCTCCCTGTTTTATTGTTTGCATTATCAGCCTGAATTACCCTTTGTGCCGCTTCTGCAATTGCTTCCTGTTTCGTTGTGGCAGGTTCATTTAATGTTGGTATATTTCCGGGAGCTTGTATTGCAGACTGTGCTGCCAGTTTTTTTTCTGCCTGAAGTTCATCCAATACAGCGATAACTTTCTGCTGATATGCCGGAAGTTCTGCAGGTGGTATATTTTCAAGATCAATACCTTTTTGAAGTAAACGAACACGGACTTCACTTTCGGTCAAGCCTCTTTTTTGTAATTCAGCATTAATCTGCGTCATTATTGCAGGAGTGATGGTTTGCGCCTGGACAACCGGTTGAAGGACCAGAGAACCAAGGGCCAGCATAATAACGAAAATGATCCGAAAGTTGATTTTTGATGATCTCATAGTAAGGATATTTGATTGTCTTCTAGTTGATTGTTTGATCCGATTGCCAAATTAATAAAATTGGTTTATTGTGGTAATATTGTTTCATTTCTTCTTTGGATAAAATCAGATATTTTATCCGCCTGCTTATCAGATTTTCGGCTTTTGCAACCAACTGATCGATAAATGCTCTGTCCAGATTTTTACCGATTAAAGCCAGATCGATGATGTGTGAGTCTTTTCCCATCGCGAAATCTCCGGTCAGGTATGCAGCTTGAAGATCTCCAATCTGAGAAGTAACTTGCTCGATAATCTGATCAATACCAACAAATTTTTTAAGAATATTATTGATGTCGTTGAATAGCGGATGTTTGATATTCGCGAAAAACATCTTTTTGTTTCCAACGGTCGATGTATCCAGCAGTCCGGCACTTTCCAACCGGTTCAGTTCAACGCGTATGGAATTCGTCGATTCTTCAAATTCCGTTTCCAAACTTCTCAAATAGCTTTTTGTTTGGCTATTCAAAAAGAATTTGAGTAAAAGTTTGATTCGCGTTTTTGAAGTAATGAGACTTTCAATCATTTTTCGGGAGAGAGTGAAGCTTTAGTTATCCGGGATCTGATAAATTTTGCTTGATAATATTTATTGAAAATTTATTCTTTTGACGTAGTATTGGCGCGAGCTTTTCACAGCTTCGCCTCCTCAGTCCCATGTTGCAGACTAAGTATTGATCTGTTTTTGGATTAAATTAATTTCAGGTTAGATTAAATTGTCAGAATTAACGAAAAAAGTCAATTCAATACCCCGAAACTAAATTGAGTACAAAAGTAACTCAATTTATATATACGAGTCAAGGTCTATAAAATAAATAATTGGTATTTATCAGAAATTTAATTTTCAGGATTTGAAAATTTAATGTTGAGCGCGGATTAAATCCTGAATAGGAAATTGAAAAACAAAAAAAAGAGGACAACTTTTGTTATCCTCTTTCGTGGGCGATGAGGGATTCGAACCCCCGACGCTCCCGATTTAATCGGGATGCTTTGAACCATTTTTGATCAGTTCTTCCAAAATCGCTCTGCTTTTCCAGTTTTTCAGTTGCAGTTCTCTTTTAAGGGCCAGCTCTTTGGTTTCAAGTTGTTCGGTGTATTTTAAAATCCAGGGTTTCCCTTTCGAGGTGAATCCATGATTCGACGAATTGTGCCGCTGTAATCTGCCCACCGGATCAGCAGTTGATCCGATGTAATATTTGTTTAGTTTTCCGGAGTAAAGAATGTAGCAGTAATACATAGTCCAGCGAATAAAAAAAAGCTACCCGGTTTCCCGAATAGCTTTCGTGGGCGATGAGGGATTCGAACCCCCGACCCTCTGGGTGTAAACCAGATGCTCTGAACCAACTGAGCTAATCGCCCTTGTGTTGTTTGTATTGAATGAACGCGCTTTGTTTTTTAAAGCGTTGCAAAGATAGATCCATTTTTTAATTCTGCAAGCGAATTGTCAAAAAAATCACAAAATTTCTGCAACAATAAATGTGCTTCCTCCAACAAAGATTAAATCGTTTTCCCCTGCATGGACGCGGGCTGCAGAAAGTGCCTGATGAACAGTTGAATAACAATTCCCATGCAATCCATACTTATTTGCCTTGGCTGAAAGTACATCTGGTTCGCTTGCACGGGGAATAGATGCTTTCGTAAAATAATAGTGTGCATTTGAAGGAAGTAACTCCAGTACTTTGTCCTGGTCTTTGTCGTTAACCATACCAATTACGATATGAAGTTCTTTCCATACCGTTTGGCGAATTTGTTCAACAACCAGTTTTATTCCTGCGGAATTGTGTCCTGTATCACAAACAATCAATGGATTATTGCCGATAATTTGCCAGCGCCCCATTAAACCCGTATTCCGGATGGTATTCGCAAGCCCTTTTCGAATCGAACTTTCGGAAAGATTCCAGTCTTTCCCTTTTAAAATATCGATTGTTTTTAAAACGTTTGCAACATTTTGCCTCTGGTAAATTCCCAGTAAATCAATTTCTAAATCAGAATAAATAATTTTTTCTGAATTACGGATATTCAGACTTTGTTTACCACCGATGGTTAGCATCGAATAGTCGGAATGGTATTCCTGATCAGCAAAAAAGATGGGTGCCTGTAACTTTTCTGCAAACTGATTAAATACGAAATCTGTTTCAGGAGAAGTTTCACCAATTATAACAGGAATGTTTTGTTTAATGATTCCAGCTTTTTCGGCTGCAATTTCAGCCAAGGTATCACCCAATAAATTCTGATGATCGAAACTAATGTTGGTGATAACCGAAACTTCCGGAGTAATAATATTCGTGGAATCGAGCCGGCCACCAAGCCCAACTTCAATTACAGCAATGTCAACCTGGCAGGTTCTGAAATAGTCAAATGCCATGGAAACGGTCAGTTCAAAGAAAGAAGGTTCAACTTTTGTCGTTTTGTTTTTCTCCAGGAATAATTCGGTAAAAATTATGACAGCTTCCTCCGGAATCATTTCACCGTTTACCCGGATTCGTTCTCTGAAATCTTTCAGATGTGGCGAAGTGTACAATCCGGTTTTGTATCCCGATTCCTGTAGAATTGAAGCCAGCATATGAGAAACAGATCCTTTTCCGTTTGTTCCGGCGACATGAATTGTTTTAAATGAGTGGTGCGGAAAGTCAAACATTTCATCCAGAAGTATTGTGTTGTCCAGATTATCTTTATAGGCAGCCGGGCCGGTCCGTTGAAACATAGGTAATTGGCTGTATAAAAAATCCAAAACTTCAGAATATGTTTTCATGGGTAAAAAACTTATGAACAACAGTTGAAAAATAGAATGGTAAAATTGAGAATTTAAATATGATCTGAACACAATTGCTTTCTAAATTTTCTAAATTTAGGGAAACCTTAATGATAGCAGCGATGGCAAAGAAAAAGCAGACCAAGATTTTCGTGTTGGATACCAATGTGATTCTTCATGATCATACCAGTATTTACCAGTTTCAGGATAATGATATTGTCATTCCAATTACTGTTCTGGAAGAATTGGACAAATTTAAAAGGGGAAATGATCCGATAAATTTTCAGGCCCGGGAATTTGTTCGGGAGTTGGATGAAATGGTGGGAGATAAGCTTTTTAATGGAGGAATTAAACTCGGTCCTGATAAAGGGAAACTGATTATCGAAACCGGAAAACCCATTCCGGAGGAAATGAAATTTTCGTTTAAGGAAGATATTCCTGACCACCGGATTCTGGCAATTGCGATGCATGTTGGGCAAAAATATCCTGACAGACCAACAATTTTAGTGACCAAGGATATCAATCTGCGGATGAAAGCTAAATCGCTGAAAATACAGTCGGAAGATTATTACAATGACAAGGTTAAGGATATTCATATTTTCGATAAAAGTGTAACCGAATTGTCCAGTTTCGACGATGGGTTGATTGAAAAATTGTACAGTGAAAATTCGCTTGCGGTTGAACTGATGGATTTAAAAAATGCTCCGGAAATAAACGAGTATTTTATCATCAAATCGTTGAAAGCAAGTGTGCTTGGACGTTATGATGGCGGAACAAAAAAAATTATGCGGGTTGAAAAGAAAACTGCCTACGGAATAAAACCCCGGAACGCAGAACAAACCTTTAGTCTGGACGCGCTTTTTAATCCTGAAATCAAACTTGTGGCTCTCACCGGAAAGGCCGGAACCGGAAAAACGTTGCTTGCCCTGGCAGCTGCGTTGGAACAACATTCAAGTTTTGGACAGATTTTGCTTGCCCGGCCAATCGTCGCGTTAAGTAACCGGGATCTTGGTTTTCTTCCTGGTGACGCACAGGAAAAGATTAGTCCGTACATGCAGCCATTGTTTGATAATCTGGCAGTAATCAAGCATAATTTTAATTCCAGAAGTGCCGAATATCAGAAAATTGAAGAATTACTTAAAGAGGAACGACTGGTTATTACTCCACTCGCTTATATACGCGGACGAAGTTTGTCGAATTCGTATTTTATCATCGACGAAGCCCAGAATCTTACACCGCACGAGATAAAAACCATTATCACGCGGGCAGGAGAGGGCACCAAACTTATTTTTACCGGCGACCTGCAACAAATTGATTCTCCTTATCTGGATATGAAATCGAACGGATTGGCCTATATGACCGACAAAATGAAAAACCACGATATTTTTGCCCATGTAAATCTGGTCAAAGGCGAGCGCAGTTATCTGGCTGAACTGGCGAGTGATTTATTATAACAGTATAAAATACTTGAAATCGGGTTTGAAATATCGCTGGTATGGCCGGTATTTCTTCCCGATTTTTAATTATTTGTAATTTATACTGAAAAGCTGAACTCTTTTGTTGCACCGGCGTTGGTCATTTATACCTTTGAAAAAGGTTCGACAAATGAAATTTACTTAAAACAGAAAATAATGAATCTCGAAATACTTTGTACCCAGGTTCAGGAATTAGCCCGTGAAGTTGGCCGTTTTATATACGACGAACGCCTGAAATTTACTGCCGATGATATCATTCACAAGGGCAAATCGGACATGGTAACCTATGTCGATAAAACTTCGGAAGCCCGGATTGTAGAAGCTTTGCGGATTATTCTGCCTGGTTCGGGTTTTATTGCTGAAGAAGGAACCGCGCAGGATAATGGCGAAAAATTCCGTTGGGTGATCGATCCGTTGGATGGAACAACCAATTATATTCATGGTATTTCGCCTTTTTGTGTAAGTATCGCATTGATGGAAGATACAGAAATCATTCTCGGAGTGGTTTATGAAATCAATCTCAATGAAATGTTTTATGCCTGGAAAGGAAGCAAAGCATATTTGAACGGGAAAGAAATTAACGTATCAGCTGCATCTGAAACTGCTGATGCACTGATTGCTACCGGATTTCCTTATTACGATTTTTCACAACTGGAAAATTACATGGCAGCGATGAATTTTTTCATGCGTAATTCGCACGGAATGCGCCGTTTGGGTTCAGCTGCTGCCGATATGGCCTATGTGGCTGCCGGCAGGTTCGAAGGTTTTTACGAACATGCCCTGCATTCATGGGATGTGGCTGCCGGAATCATTATCCTGAAACAGGCCGGTGGTAAAGTTTGTGATTTCAACGGGGGCGGGAATTATCTTTTTGGTGGTGAAATGATTGCATGTAATGCCAATTATTTCGAAGAATTTTACCGGATAGTGAATACACATCTTGGAAAATAAATGTCCGGCTTCATGAAATTTATTGTCAATAAATAAGCTTTAGGGCATTGTGTCCGTATGGCAAAAACAAAAAAATCGTCGTAAATTGCATCCAACTAACAATCAACAAAATGGTCGAAAAAGAAATTGCCCTGATCAATAAACAGCTTGAAAGTTTAAAAGCTAAAAACTTCGATCTCGAAGCCTGGAAAAGCCATACCATTATTTTTCTGGAACGCATTTTTGGGAAAGAAAGCAGCAAGGTACGAATGATCAAGGAGCTGAATTACAATTATTCAAGCTGGAGTTTGCGCGATGCTGCCGGAACAGGCAAAGATTCCGATCCGGTTATCCTGAAGGCGCGTGAAATTCTCGAAGCTACCAAACTCGAACTGGAACACCTGGGTGTGCCAAAACAGGAAGAAGAAAACCTCAAAATCTGGTCTTTGCTTGAAGAAGAGATGACCGGTAAGCAAATCCGGGAAATCAAATTGGTTTTGCAATCCGATGAACCAGAGAAAATGGAAAAAATCGCCAACATGATTTATAATCTTGAAAAGGAGAATATGGCTGTTGTTTTGGCGAAATTGCTCATTCCGTAATCGCGATTCATGGGTCAGATAAAAATTGCGATTGTCATCCTGAACTGGAACGGAGCTGAATTACTGCGCCAGTTTCTTCCTTCAGTGATTCAATTCAGCACCTTCGATTTTACTGAAATTATCGTTGCCGACAATGGCTCCACCGACGAGTCACTTTCTGTTCTTCAGAATAATTTTCCCGAAGTTAAAATTTTGGATCTGAAGCAAAACTTCGGTTTTGCCCGTGGTTACAATGAAGCGCTGAGCCAGATTGATGCGGAATATTTTGTAATTCTGAATTCGGATGTCGAAGTAACAGAAGGTTGGCTCAACACCCCGGTGAGTTTAATGGATGCCAATAAAAACATTGCTGCTGTTCAGCCAAAAATCCTTAGTTTTCATCATAAGACTCATTTTGAATATGCCGGCGCAGCTGGTGGTTTTATCGACCGGTATGGCTATCCGTTTTGTCGGGGTCGGATTTTTAACCGGGTCGAATCGGATCAGGGGCAGTACGATAATACAGTTGAAATTTTCTGGGCAACAGGTGCGTGTATGTTCGTCCGTGCTGAATATTTTCTGCAGACCGAAGGTTTTGATGCCGATTTCTGGGCACACATGGAAGAAATTGATTTGTGCTGGCGCCTGAAAAATAAAGGTTTCAGGATTGTTTTTACTCCGAAAAGCAAAGTTTTTCATCTCGGGGGAGGTTCGCTTTCCTACGACAATCCTCATAAGTTATTCCTGAATTTCAGAAATAATCTTTGGCTTCTATATAAAAACCTGCCTGCAAGTAAACTTGCCCCGGTGATTTTTATGCGAATGGTTCTGGATGGAATTGCCGCCATCAAACTGCTTGCAGAGTTTAACCTGAATGGGATCCGGAGCGTTTTAAAGGCACATTGGCAGTTCTGGATTTCGATACCACAATTGCATGTCAAGCGGAAACAAATTCAGAAGATTAAAACGAAAAGGCAAATTGCCGAAAAACTTCCTGTAAGTATTGTTTATCAATTTTATCTCCGGAAAAGAAGACGTTTCAGCGACATCCGATTTTAATCCGGGGATGGCTGGTAAAAAAAAGATTCCACCTTTAAGAAAAAGATGGAATCTTTTGAATTATAAAAAATCCTTTAATTAGTCTTTTAGATAATCGATCTGAACCAGATCATTCCAGATCGGATCTTTTGGCGGTTTGGCCACAATTTTAATCGGCTCTTTGGTTACCGGATGAATAAACTCGATTTTACGGGCATGAAGATGGATTCCTCCATTCTCATTGCTGCGTGCAGCACCGTATTTCAGGTCGCCTTTAATGTGCAGGCCAATCCGGTTGAGTTGAGCCCGAATCTGGTGGTGTCTTCCGGTTTTCAAATCAATTTCGAGCATGTGGTAATGACTGAGCGTTGCAACATGTTTGTAATTCAGGATGGCTTCTTTGGCTCCGCGACGTTCTTTGTCGTGCGCATGCGATTTGTTTTTTTCTTCATCCTTTACCAGCCAGTGATGCAAGGTGCCTTCTTCTTCTTCCGGAAGTTTGTCTACCACAGCCCAGTAGGTTTTCTTCATGGCTTCTTTATCCTGAAACATTTCATTCAGGCGTGAAAGCGCTTTGCTGGTGCGGGCAAAAATAATCACTCCGCTCGTTGGCCGATCCAAACGATGAGGTGATCCGAGGTAAACATCTCCCGGTTTTTTGTATTTCACTTTGATGTATTCTTTTACTTTGTCGATCAAAGTTTCATCACCTGTTTTGTCGCCCTGAACAATATCGCCGCAAGCTTTATTGATGGCGATAATATGATTGTCTTCGTAAATTACTTCCATTTTGATTTTTGTTGTTTATTTTGCTCAAGGTATTCTTTTTTCTGAGTTTATCTTAGACTAGTACTGTTCCTTCTCGTTCGGGAAATCCTGCGATTTAACATCAGCAACATACGAATTTACGGCACCTGTAATTTCTTCAGCCAGATTCAAATATCTTCTCAGGAACCGTGGTGAAAACGACTGGGTAAGTCCAAGCATATCGTGAATAACCAGAACCTGACCGTCAACACCGCCTCCTGCTCCTATTCCAATTACCGGAATTTTTAATTCCTTGGCAACTTTGGCGCCCAATGTAGCCGGGATTTTTTCGAGTACAATGGCGAAACAACCTACTTCTTCCAGTAATCTGGCGTCTTCGATCAGCTTTTGAGCTTCATCTTCTTCTTTGGCCCGAACGGTGTAAGTTCCGTATTTATTAATCGATTGCGGCATCAGGCCCAAATGTCCCATAACCGGGATGCCTGCCGATAAAATCCGTTCAACCGATTCGATTATTTCCTTTCCACCTTCCACTTTTACCGCATCGGCATGCGTTACTTTCATGATTTTGATGGCTGAATTCAGCGCTTCGAGTGAGTTTCCCTGGTAGGTGCCAAATGGCATATCGACCACAACCAGTGCCCGGTCAACCGCACGTACCACCGATTTGCCATGATAAATCATCTGGTCGAGTGTAATTGGCAGCGTAGTTTCGTTACCAGCCATCACATTCGAAGCAGAGTCGCCAACCAGAATAATATCGATTCCGGCCTGATCAACCAACTTCGCCATACTGTAATCATATGATGTGAGCATGGCAATTTTTTCGCCTTTCAGTTTCATCTCTGAAAGTACATGGGTAGTCACCCTTCTTATTTCTTTATGGACTGACATATTCGTTTGTATTCAATTCGGCTACAAAAGTAAGAATTTATAGATTGGTATTTCCGGTTTACTTTCAGGATTTGATTTTGAGCATCCGAAGTGTTAAAATCAGTTGTTGAAAAGTTAAATGTATTTAATTATGAATACTAAAGACATTGTTTTTGTTATGTAAACCGTTTTATTGAAAACCATAAAATTCACAAACATGAAAAACACCCTGATTATGCTTTGCATTCTTTGTGCGTCTTTTAACGGAATGGCACAGGATAAAGATTTTGATCTGTCGAAGTACAAGTTTCCGGATTACAAACGGCATCAGCTGGATTTTAATTTTAACTCGAGGGGTAGCAATACAAGTTGGTCGGATTATGTATTTGACTCTGATGGTGTAAAACAAAACATCGACTATCAGAATTCGAGTGGTAATTCCTATTTGAATTTATTGTACACAACAGTTAGAAGTACGAGAATAAGAGTAGAAAATATTAGCAGTTATGTTGATGGATCCACTTATTTTTCAAAATCTGTTGATGAAACCGGAACAAAAAAATTTAATAATCAATCAATTAATTTAGGATTTTCGGCAATCGAGCGGTATTATTTAAAGGAAAACAGCTGGTTTGTGGAAGTCAATCCAAATTTTGATTTTAGCCTTTGGGCGGCAAATGATAAAAATCAAACAACGGATAAATTTCAGAGTTCGGGAAATAACTTCTCAATCAATTTAGGAATTGGTGGCGGAATTGGCAGAATTGAAGATGTTACGGAATTTTGGCAGGCATACTACATTTTGGAAGGACTGAAAAAGCATGGGCTACTGGACAGAAATCCTTCGTTGAAAGATGTCACTGATTTGGCAACGCTTGCTTCACAGCTTAAAAGCAAACGATTCTTTGATTTCAGAATAAAGAAAATGGAAGAAATGACATCGCTGGATTCAATGATGCGTCAATCCGGATTTATTGAACATTCTGATATCGCTTATTTCAATATAATGAATGATTACTGGAGTTTTGCCAATGTTTCAAACCGGTCATCCGGAAAAATTCTGAAAGTAATGGTAACTCCGATGGTTTCACATCGTTTTGATAATCCCTATTTTGACGAAAACAGAACACAAAATTCGACTTACCTAAATTCCGGATTATATTTTCAGTGTGCCAAACAAATCAATTTATTTTGGGAAAGAAATTTCAATTTTAATCTTACAAATAAATCAACAATCGATACAGATGAAACTAGTTTTTATAAACTACCTAAAAATTATTTGAAACTAAATTCAACTTTTGGGTATAGTTTTTATCCCAATTTCCGGACAATTGTCAGAACATATCTCAATTACAATGCAAAACAGTATAGTCATTCACTGAATCAATCAAATACTGAATATCTAAAATCATGGTCAACGAATTTATCATTGAATGCTCAGGTCAATTATTATATTTCTCCTCAACTAACAGTTCAGGGAAATTTTGCTGCAAATTATGTTGATGAGGAACAAAACATTAGTCAAAAAGACAAACTCTATCTCTCATACAATTTGGGCTTCACTTATGCCATTTTCTAATTTGCCTTAAACGACAAAGCCGGTACTTTCAAACCGGCTTTGTCGTTTAAACCTCATTATCCATTTCTTATACCCTCAGGAAAATTTCTTTTTTGTACATGTAATACATTAGCGACCAAACCAGCATGATGGTTCCGAAAACATTCAGCAATTGTCCGAAATCGCCCCAAAGGACAGTCCAGCCGAAAAGATAGTTGCTGGTATGCATAACATCCACCATGTCATATAAAAGATAAATAAATATCGAGTTCATTCCGATGACCCGGAAAAAGAACGACCATTTTTTCCAACCTCTGACATCGATAATGTAATAGAAGGAAGCCATCAGGATAAAGCCAATTCCACCGGTAAGTAAATTAAACGAACTGGTCCAGCAGGCTTTTATTATTGGATAAAAAGTGCTGAGAATTAAAGCAAGAACTATTGCCGAAGCACCGGTTCCGAACAAAATCTTCAGTTTTTTCTGATCGTTGGTCGTTTTGTCACGTAAAAAATGTCCGGCAACCGAACCCATTAAAGTAACTGTAACTGCTGACGCAATACACAACAGCCCTTCCGGATCAAATGAACCACCGTATAAACGTCCGGGTAAGAGCATCCGGTCGAAATAACCATTGATGCAGCCTTCAGGAGTAAGCACGCCGGCACCAATTCCTGGAACCGGGATAAGTAGCTGGATGATGGCAATGGCAGCCAGTATTCCGCCGAGCCAGTACAAACGGCTTTTAAACGATTTCGTGTAAATCACAATCATGGCAGCTCCATAATAGGCCAGTCCAATTTGTGCCAGAACGCTTGCAAAACGAGGATTTTCAAATCCATTACTGAATACTCCGTTGTAAAACAGTCCAAGAATTACCAAAGTGAGGGCTCTTTTAAGCGCTTTGTTAGCCAATTCCTTTTTCGGAACTTTTCGTTCGAGTTTCGAAACCAGGGCAAAAGGGATTGCTACTCCGCTGATGAACATGAACAGTGGGAAAATCAGGTCATAAAAATGAAATCCGGCCCATTCAACATGTTCCATTTGGTCAACAATGGGTTTCATCCATCCTGCTCCGGTGTATTTTGCCAGTACAGTAACCAGGTAGCTGCCTCCTGTAATCCAGAACATGTCAAATCCACGAAGTGCATCGAGTGAAAGTAGGCGTTCGCGCGGAACTGCCTGTGTTGATTTGTGTTTCATTTGTGATTAGTTAGGTTATCATTGTCAGTTTTGAAACAGAACTTTTAGCTTGCTCTTTTCATGTCTGTGGTTTTATAAAATCGGTTGAAGGTAATAATTTCATGAATCAGACGAAATAATTAGCTGAATTAATTTATATCCGGATTTCGCTGTCGTTTTGTCACCCTAAATGACACGATCAACCCATGCCAAACCCTTCAGGTGTCAAATTTGCCAGATTTTCCGTTGCCGTCTTTGTGGCACAGCGATTGAATAGAACGATGCGAAAATAATATCAAAAGAAACGAGCCATGAGAGTTATTCTCACACACGAGCATGATTTTGCATAGCGAGTTCCATCTGACAATTAAAAAACAAATTATAAACAGATGAAATTAACAATTATAAAAATATCATAAAATGGGAAAAATTATTGGAATTGACTTAGGAACCACCAACTCGTGTGTTTCGGTTATGGAAGGTAACGAGCCTGTTGTTATTCCAAACAGCGAAGGCAAACGTACAACTCCATCAATTGTAGGTTTTGTTGAGAATGGCGAACGGAAAGTTGGGGATCCTGCCAAACGTCAGGCTATTACCAATCCGTCAAAAACAGTTTATTCGATTAAACGACTGATGGGTGAAACGTATGCTAACCTTACCAAAGAAATCAAACGTGTACCCTATACGGTTGTTCAGGGCGATAACAACACTCCAAGAGTAGTGATTGACGACCGCAAATATTCTCCTCAGGAAATTTCAGCGATGGTTCTTCAGAAAATGAAGAAAACTGCCGAAGATTATCTTGGACAGGAAGTAACCGATGCTGTTATTACAGTTCCTGCTTACTTCAGCGATTCACAACGTCAGGCAACCAAAGAAGCCGGCGAAATTGCAGGTTTGAATGTTCGTCGTATCATCAACGAACCTACAGCTGCAGCTTTGGCTTATGGTTTGGATAAAATGCACCGCGAAATGAAAATCGCCGTATTCGACCTTGGTGGTGGTACTTTCGATATTTCTATCCTTGAATTGGGCGAAGGTGTATTCGAAGTAAAATCAACCGATGGTGATACGCACCTGGGTGGTGATGATTTTGACCAGACTATCATTGATTGGCTGGCAGACGAATTCAAAAGCGAAGAAGGTATTGATTTACGACAGGACCCAATGGCTTTACAGCGTTTGAAAGAAGCTGCCGAGAAAGCTAAAATAGAGTTGTCAAGTTCAACACAAACCGAAATTAACCTGCCTTATATTATGCCGGTGAACGGTATTCCAAAACACCTGGTAAAATCATTAAGCCGTGCCAAATTCGAACAACTGGCCGACAAACTGATTCAGGCTACCATGGAACCTTGCCGCAAAGCATTAAAAAATGCCGGTATCCAGGCAAGCGATATCGATGAAGTTATCCTGGTTGGAGGTTCAACCCGTATTCCTGCAGTTCAGGAAAAAGTTCAGCAGTTATTTGGCAAAGCTCCTTCAAAAGGTGTAAATCCTGACGAAGTAGTTGCAATTGGTGCTGCAATTCAGGGTGGTGTTTTAACAGGAGAAGTTAAAGATGTGTTGTTGCTTGACGTGACTCCGCTTTCTTTAGGTATCGAAACCATGGGTGGTGTAATGACTCGTTTAATCGAATCGAATACAACCATTCCAACTAAAAAATCGGAAACATTTACAACAGCTTCTGACAACCAGCCATCTGTTGAAATTCACGTTTTACAGGGCGAGCGTCCAATGGCAAGCGGTAACAAAACGATTGGCCGTTTCCACCTCGACGGACTTCCACCAGCGCCACGCGGAATTCCTCAGATTGAAGTGATGTTCGACATTGATGCCAACGGTATTTTGCATGTAACCGCAAAAGATAAAGCAACCGGAAAATCACAGTCGATTCGTATTGAAGCTTCTTCAGGTTTGACCGACGAAGAAATCAAACGCATGCGTGATGAGGCTGCAGCCAATGAAGCTGCAGATAAAGCTGCCCGCGAAAAAGTTGACAAACTGAATACTGCCGACAGTCTGATTTTCACTACTGAAAAGCAACTGAAAGAATTTGGTGACAAATTGCCAGCTGACAAAAAAGGCCCGATAGAAGATGCTTTGGCAAAATTGAAAACTGCCCACGCAGCTCAGGATCTGGCTGGAATTGATGCCGCTTCGGCTGAACTGAATGCAGTATTCCAGGCTGCTTCACAGGAAATGTACAATGCACAGGCTCAGGCAGGTGCTCAGCCAGGACCTGATGCAGGTGCTTCCGGCGGAAAATCGGCCAACACAGCGCAGGACAGTGAAGTAACTGATGTTGACTTCGAAGAAGTCAAATAGATAGGCTTAAAAACGATTATCAAAAATAGGGAAACCGCAGTAAATATCTGATTTACTGCGGTTTTTATTTTTTAAAATTTATTGAATTTGATATTTTATTATCAATTTTAACCATATATTTGTATCATATTTGTACCGCGCGTTAATTGGCGTTAATGTGCGCCTTATTCAGTCTTATAATGTCTTAATCGTACTTAATTGATATAACGCACCCAATTACTAAAAACAATATGGGAATTAGTAAATTGAAAATACCCAAGATTTGCGAGCAATGTGGAAAGCCTTTTGAAGCAAAAACAGTTATTACTCGATTTTGTAGCACTACTTGTGTGAATAAATCAGGTAAAGAGAAAAAACGAGAAGCAAAGGATGCGGAGCGTAAGCAAAGTATTTTGGAACAGTCAACTAATCAAATAGCTCAAATCCAAACTCGCCCTTATATTTCTATTACGGAGGCAACAGTTCTTTTCGGAATATCTAAGGATACTATTCGCCGCCTTATAAAAGCAGGAAAAATTCCTGCAGTCAACCTGGGACAACGACTGACAAGAGTGAGTCGGTTGCACATAGAAGCCATGTTTACCGAGGTCGTCTTGCCTGAAGAACCCAAAGAACAGCCCATAAAATTGAGATACAATGAAAGCGAATGTTATAACATTGCTGAAGTATCCGAGAAATTCGGTGTATCACCCTCAACAGTGAACAAGACAATTCGCCGTAACAGCATACCCAGGCGGCAAGTGGGGAAGTTCGTCTATGTTCCTAAAGAGCAAATCGACAGGATATTTTCAATCAAATGATAACACCACATGAAAGAGTTATCCAACACAAAAGCAACAGTGAGGCTTCGAAAGATCGAAGACCGAAAAGAGTGGTATATTTATATCGAGAGTTACCCTGTTCTTGTTCCCGGCAAGAAAAGCCCGCAACGCATACGGGAATACTTAAATCGAAGCGTCACTACAATAG
>JBASYJ010000175.1:0-2438 GCA_049277435.1 Prolixibacteraceae bacterium | reverse complement strand
GTTTATAATAAAGCTTTTCATTCCTATCAAAATCATATCTTTTATTTCCGTATCCATTTTTTGGAGTACGGGCCGGTTGTCGAACCTGAAAAGAATGGCTGTCAATAACGACTTTGATTTAAGCTTTTGCAGGTCATAGGAATAAACTATCTTTTTTGCATGCTTACCAGGTTCACCTTCGCTATATTTCAGCATTTCGATATTATTAGCCTGAATCTTTTCGAAGTAATCCTTAGTCACCTTTTTTTCTGAACGTTCGGATTTGATCTGAAGTATTCCCAGATCAGGAAGTAAACCTTTATAATCTCTTCCATCTCCTCCTTCGAAATATCAAATTGATAGCCCAGCAAAACCGATAAGAAAAAAGGTTGCCGCTGAAATATCTCGTCCGAAACAGTATCAGCGTATTGTGCATCAATGTGATCAATTCTCTTTATCAGTTCAACTAATTGGTCTGTTTCTTCAAAATTGTTTTGGATAAATTTCATGTGTTTTTATTATTGAAAACCAATGCAGATTCCATTATCAATCAAAATTCAGTTGATAGCGCACTGATCTTCCGCCTCCTTCACGGGCAAATACGCCCAGATCGTATAATTGCTGCAAGTCTCTTGTCGCCGTCGCTTTAGATGCCCTGGTTATGCTCATATATTTTCTCGCTGTCATTCCCCCTTCGAAACCATCAGCTCCTTGTTCCATTATTTTGAGGACGGCTTTCGACTGACGCTCATTTAACTCGTCCTTGTAACGGTCAAAAAACCGGGATTTCTTTAATGTAAACTGAACCATTGATTTGGCATCCCTTTGGGCATCAATTATAACCAGGGTAAAATAAGTTATCCAGGAAGTAATATTCAAAGACCGTTGTGCTTCCTTCAGTGCATTATAATAGTCTTTTTTGTTATTTTCAATCGCCTTCGACAAGCTCAGCATGACAGGACGATTAAGTGACTGCGACAACGCTTTTTCAGCAACCGCGCGGCCTATGCGACCATTTCCGTCTTCAAAAGGATGAATCGATTCAAAATACAGGTGTGATATGGCCGACTTTAGTACCCCTTCTGCAATTTCTCCTTTTAATGGGAAGACAGCTGAATTATACCACTCAACAAAAGATTCCATTTCTGTTGGCACCTTCTCCGATGGCGGCGCTTCATAGTGTACCACTTCACGCCCAACAGCACCTGAAATCACCTGCATAGGGGCGTTTCCCTTTCTCCAATCGCCCGGATTTATATTCCGTGTACCGGTTATTAACAGGCCATGCCAGGTTTTAAGCGTATTTATTGTCAGTGGTTCCTGAAAGCTTTTTCGGACTTCTGTCATCAGTTGGGCTATCCCGGTGGCTCTTCGGTCTTTTACAGGAACAGGCATGTCGTTCAGTCCAAGGTTGTTCCTCAGTGAGGATAACACATCTTCACGGCTGATATATTCGCCTTCTATTTCCGAGGTTTTCAAAGCCTCGGACATCATCAATTGTAAAAGCGTTTCCTGTTTCAGGTGGTCTGGTAACCCCTGGATCATGCCGTTTATCTCACCTGTTTCTTTTGCAAATTCGAGGACAAGAGGCTGTATTTCCGTGATCTCAAAGGAAAATTTGGGCCATCCCTGCAACTGCCAGTTGTATTTCATGAGCCGATTATTTTTCTTATTCGGCTCAAATGTAGTAAATATATGAGCCGAATACAACTGATAATTGGCTCATTTGATCCTGAAAATTGGTGGTCGAGAGAGTCAAAACCTGATTGAACGGAACAATCGGCTCAATTCCTCTAAGTTAGTGTCAATGCTGGTTAGGTTTCTTGAACAAAATGGAGGAGCCCTTTCTAAGATAGCCAGGCTCACGGAATTTCCTGAATTAAAGGATGATGAAGTTATAAAAATTGAAAGTGCTTTTCATGATTTTTTTGAAATTTGATGGAACAAAGATTTCACTTAACAAAAGGTACAAGCATTTATATCTTAATATGCTTGCACCTGACGATAAATGACGTTTATAAAATTTCATGTAACTTCCATGCCTGGATATGCCGGATACCTTTATTCGAAGGCAATGAAATGTCATCAAGAGAGACAACAGCCTTTTCATAATTATCCGCTATTGCTTCCAGCGGTGCATATTCACGGATTGTTGTTTGCTCATCAACCAAAAGATAGGTACTTTGAAGGTAGATCAGCCTATCACCTTTTTTAGCGACAAAGTCCACTTCTTTATCACGCATCGCGCCAACATATACCTCATATCCTGCCCTTCTCAGTTCCAAATAAACTAGATTTTCAAGCTTATACCCTACCCCATATCCAAATCCGGGATAAAGATAATTTTTGAATGACAAGTCGTTTATATAATATTTACAGTTACCGGAGATTGTTTCCTTTCCCCTGATGTCATAGCGTTCAACTTTGTGTATCATGAACGTATCTTCAATATAACTGAT
>JBASYJ010000174.1:0-17696 GCA_049277435.1 Prolixibacteraceae bacterium | reverse complement strand
TTTCAGGCGGAAGAAAAGATAAAATATCGAAAGGCGACATTGCCGGTTTATTTATGAAACAGGGAAAACTCGGCAACGAACAAATTGGCACCATCGAAATTAAACAGGATTGCGCTTTTGTTGGCGTGCATGCCTCCGAAGTAAACCGACTGATTAAATTAGTGGATAACAGCAGGCTAAAAAGTAAAAAAGTCCGGGTATATATAATTTAGATTTTCACGATACACGAAAATCAGGAACGAATGAAATCGTAGTTTCAGTCTTTTGCCGTAACTTTACAGATGAATGGTAAAATCCTGAAAATGAAAACATCCGGACCTTTTCAGTTCAATTTTCCGATTGGTTACGAGAAGTTTCATAAAAGTCAGCTTTTCAATTTTCAACTCAACCGGCCATACGCGCTGGGCTATGCCCGGTTTGAAGATTTGAAATCAGCAGGTACACGAATTAATTCGTTCAAGGACTGGAAAAGGGAAATGCTGTTTCAGGCAAAAAAAGCATATTCAGAAGAACGTTTACTGAATGCCGCATTTTATTTCAGGGCTGCCGAATTCTACATTAAATCAACCGATCCGGAAAAAAATATTCTCTATTCAAAATTTACCGACCTGTTTTACCAGGTCTTCAGTAAAGATGGAATTGAAAAGTATTCTGTCCCTTACAATGGAACTCTTCTTCCGGCCATTAAAATCAAATCAGCTTCTGAAAAGAAAGGTACCATTGTCATTCATGGTGGATTTGACTCCTTCATGGAAGAATTTTATTCGATGATGCGCTATTTCTCAAATCATGGTTACGAGGTGATAGGCTTTGAAGGTCCCGGTCAGGGAGCAGCACTTCGCAGAAATGGATTACCAATAAGCTATGAATGGGAAAAACCAGTGAAAGCGGTGCTGGATTATTTTGATCTGGATGATGTGACGCTGCTCGGATTGTCGATGGGCGGATGGCTCTGTTTGCGTGCAGCAGCCTTTGAATCCCGCATCAATCGGGTCATTGCAAATGGCCATGCCATTGATTACATGAAAAGTATGCCTTCATTTATGCGAATAATTCATTTGTGGTTCATGACTCATTTCCGGAGTTCGATGAATAAAATGGCTGAATGGAAATTTGAAAGGAGAGAAGGCATGGCTTCCTGGATGGTCGACCAGCTGAAGTTTATCACCCAAAAAAGTAAACCACTCGACGCAATGGGATTGTATCTGGATCTGAATGACCGGAATATAAAATCGGAACTGGTAAAACAGGATGTTTTAATTCTCTCCGGAAGTAAAGACCATTTTGTGCCATCCAAAATGCACGATATGCAGCTAAAAGCGTTGGTTAATGCGAAATCGGTCACAGGTCGGATTTTTACTGAATCAGATCAGGCTCAAAACCATTGCCAGATCGGAAATATTGAGCTGTCGCTTCGAACGATGCTTGAATGGATTGAACAGAAATCAGGTAGAAATTAATTCCAAAAAAATATGCAGGGCTGCAAACAGATTGGAGCCCTGCGAATTCCTGTTTCATTTGTGTTTTTCACTAAACCGATATCTTTCAGGATTGAAATTTTATTATCTCCGGTCGCCGCTTCCCCGGTGTGTGCCACCACCGCGATAGTATGTTCCACCCCTAAAAATGATTGAAGGCCGCAGGTTCCATCCCCAGTAATAATAAGGCCAGCCATAGGCCGGATATCCAAACCACCAGTTACTGTAGCCCGGATACCAGTAATATGAATCCTGCATCTGCTGTTCTTGTCTGACCAGATTCAAATGGGTTTTTTGCATGAAGTTGACCACCGAATCGGAAACTCCTTCCTGTTGAAGTTTGGTGTACTCATTCGCTTTAAGCGTGTAGGCGGTGTGTGATTTTCTTATTTCATGAATAATGTCTTTGGACGACATACTGTCCTTACTCATCCGGATAATATCAGGCACTGTAACAGGCGAAACTGCTACCTCATTGGTTACAGCACATCCGCTTAGAAACAAGATTCCTGAAGCTAGAATAAATAAGAAAATCACCGATTTGCAATGAATCCGATTTTTCATTTTTCTGTCCTCCTATAGTTTTATTTTGAACCTGTTTATCTCAATTTCAGAAATTAAAAAACTACAAAATTTATGCCTGAAGGGTATCTGGGAAAGTTAAAAAACCGGCGGTCCAGATGCCTTTCTCTGAAAATTTCCGAAAGGCTTTTTCGAATAAAAATGGAAATAGACTCCTGAAACCTGACCGGGTGAAAACAAAAAATCCGATGCAGGATGTGCACCGGATTTTATTCTATTTATCGTTTAAAACGATTTAGATTTTAGGCAGAACCCAAGGCGCACGGTATTCAGGTACTAAATAGCTGTTGGCACCATCGTCACCAATAAACTGGCTTTTTTCTTTGTCCCAGTAAAGACGGCGGCCAGTGCGAAGCGCAATGTTTCCCAGATGTGCTACACGAGCAGTGTTTGCTGCTATTTCGATGCTGGCATTCAGGTTGCGGTTACGATCTTTCACGCCTTCAATAAAGTTGGCCATGTGGTAATCGAGTCCTTTTCCTGTACCTTTTATCAGGTCAACACGTTCGATCAGGTCTTCATTTTTCTTTCTTTCCGGAATAACTTCCCATCCGTCGCGATCGACTACCAGAGTGCCATTGTTACCAACATAGGCGACACCGTGGTTACGTCCAAAATGTCCGCCATCGATGCCCGTTCCGTGATCCCAAAGCATGGTGTGTCCATCGAATTCGTACAAAGCCTGCAAGGTATCAGGAGTTTCGGCAGCATCTTCAGGATAGGCAAATTTGCCACCCATCGACATCACCGATTTTGGTGAAGGATCTCCCATTCCGAAAAGGCCATAATCGATGATGTGTACACCCCAGTCGGTCATTAAACCGCCGGCATAATCGTAATACCACCTGAAATTAAAATGGAAACGGTTTGGATTGAACGGACGTTTTTTCGCAGGTCCTAGCCAGAAATCATAATCTACTCCTGCCGGAGCTTCACCATCAGGTTTTACCGGAACCGGTTCCATCCAACCCTGATAAGCCCAGGTACGCACGGTGCGGATTTTTCCAAGTTTCCCGGACTTCACAAATTCTACCGCATCGCGCCAGTGCGGATCGCTGCGTTGCCACATTCCAACCTGAACGACTGTGTTGTATTTGTTGGCAGCACGTTCCATGATGTTGATTTCCTCGATTGAATTACCCAGCGGTTTTTCGCAGTACACATCCTTTCCGGCCTGACAAGCCTCCACCATTGGTAAACAATGCCAGTGGTCGGGAGTTCCAATGATTACCACATCCACATCTTTGTCTTCGAGCAGTTTGCGGTAATCGCTGTATAATTTCGGTTTAAACCCCTGTGCTTTTTCGGTTTCGGCAGCCCGTTTATTCATCACATTGCTGTCGACATCACAAATGGCAACACATTCGGTATTTTTCTGGCGAAGGAAGGCGGCCAGATCGGCAAAACCCATTCCGTTGATTCCGATTACACCGCAACGAAGTTTTTCATTGGCGCCTACGCAGGAGCTGATCGGAAGTGGCATGGTTGCAGCAAGGCTTAATCCTACTGCTGCGGTAGTTGTACTTTTTAAAAAATTTCTTCTGTTGGTCATTAGTATTGATTTAGGTACTCAATAATTATTAAAAAACATCGGTAGCTGTATAATCAAACCCAGCTACCGATGATAATTTTATTTCTGCATGGCATCGTCAAAAGCCACATCCGAAGGATCGAAGTCGCTGTAACGAACAAAATCACAGGCTTCAACTGCACCGGCTTCCCGGTTCATGCCGCTGTCTTCCCATTCTACTGAAAGTGGTCCCTGATATTTAATGTCGTTCAGAGCGCGGATGATGTTTTCGAAATCGACCTTTCCACGGCCCAAACTCCGGAAGTTCCAGTAACGGCGGTTGTCTCCAAAATCGGTGTGGCCGCCAAACACCCCAATTTCCATTGGATGTTCGCTCCAGTAGGCATCTTTCATGTGAACATGGAAAATGCGGTCGGAGAATTCGTAAATGAATTTCACGTAATCAACACCCTGGTATCCGAGGTGACTTGGATCGAAATTAAATCCGAATGCCGGATGATAATTCAGAGCTTTCAGCGCGCGGCGTGCAGTAGCAATGTCGAAAGCAATTTCTGACGGATGAACTTCCAGCGCGAATTTGATGCCCATTTTCTGGTATTCGTCCAGAATCGGAGTCCAGCGTTTGGCAAAATCTTCGAAGCCTTTGTTCAGCATATCCTGATTTACCGGCGGAAACGCGTACAGCATGTGCCAGATCGAACTTCCGGTGAATCCGATTACGGTATCAAGTCCAAGCATTTTGGCAACTTTCCCGGTTTTGATCACTTCGGCCGCAGCACGCTGGCGCACTCCTTCCGGATCGCCATCCCCCCAGATATAATCCGGAACAATACCTTTGTGGCGTTCGTCAATCAGGTCGCAAACGCACTGGCTAACCAGGTGAGTAGAAATGGCAAACAATTGAAGATCGTATTTTGCAAGTGTTTCCTTTCGTGCATCGCAATAAGCCTGATCCGCTTTATCGATTTCCATGTGATCGCCCCATGTACAAAGTTCGAGACCGTCGTAGCCAAACTCAAGCGCTTTTTCGCAGATAGTTTCAAAGGGAAGGTCGGCCCATTGTCCGGTAAATAGTGTTACTGGTCTGCCCATGATATTTTTGTTTTAATGGTTTTTATTATTCGCTGCATGTCCGTTGGCTAAAGCCAAACGGCAAAGGATAGAAACCGTTCTGATCAAAGCGATTATCCTTTGCCGTTCACTTCAGTGAACGGGCATGAAAGATCTCTTAGTTAAATGGTACCCATTTTACATTGTCGTTGTAGCCTGACTCAACGACGGCATCAATAAACTGCATGCCACGGATTCCGTCTTCAACGCCCGGATAATCCAGCCATTCAGCTTTTGGTTCTTCACCGTTTAGTTTGGCACGAAGCGTAAACGAAAAATTACGGTAAATATTGGCGAATGCTTCCAGATATCCTTCCGGATGACCACCCGGAGTGCGCGTATTGGCCGCAGCAGCAGTTCCCATCGAAGTACCAACACGTAATAGTTCGGTAGGCTTGCTGGTCCATTTGGCAATGAGTGTGTTGGGTTCGTGTTGCGCCCATTCCAAACCACCTTTGTCGCCGTAAACACGGATTTTTATTGCATTTTCTTCACCGGCTGCAATCTGAGTGGCGATCAAAACTCCTTTTGCACCATTGTCGAACCGAAGCAGAACTGCTCCATCGTCATCCAGCAATCGTCCTGGAACAAAAACATTCAGTTCGGCACAGATTTGGGTGGTTTTTAATCCGGTAATGTATTCAGCCAGGTGATGTGCGTGAGTACCGATATCGCCCATGGCACCTGCTTTTCCGGAGCGTTTGGGATCGGTGCGCCATGATGCCTGAGGATTGCCAGAATCTTCGAGTTTCGAAGACAGCCAGCCCTGCGGATATTCAACAAATATTTTGCGGATTTTTCCCAATTGACCTTCAGCAACCATTTGTTTGGCATGTTTTACTGCCGGATATCCGGAGTAAGTATGGGTGAGCGCAAGCAGCAATCCGGTTTCGTTTAATTTATCCTGAAGTTGAAGGGCTTCGTCGAGCGTGAAGGTGATGGGTTTGTCGATCACCACGTTAAAGCCGTTTTCGAGCGCCATCATGGCCGGGCCAAAATGTGCGAAGTTTGGAGTCACGATGGTTACAAAATCCATGCGGTCGCCTTCAGGTAACTTCACTTCATTCTCAAACATTTCCTCGTAGGTTTTGTAAACCCGGTTTTCAGGAAGATAATACGATTTTCCGGACGAAAGTGAGATTTCGGGATTGATACTGAAACAGCCGCAGACCAGTTCGATTTGTCCGTCCATAAATGCTGCCAGCCGGTGAATGGCCCCGATAAAGGCATCGCTGCCACCACCGACCATTCCCATACGTAATTTACGATTCATCATATTGGTAGATTTTAGTTGGTTTGTAATTTAATTCTCACCTATTTTAGGCACGATAAAATTAGAAAACTTTTTCAGAAGAACTTGTTAAATTGTCTAAAAACCTACCAGAGCAGACTAGTCTAAATTTGATCCTTAATTTGCGTTCGGATCGTCAGATTCTTATCTTAGTATCCTGAATCTAAACTAAACCAGGATGGAAAGAAGATCATTTTTAAGAAATACTGCAGCTACACTTGCTGCTTTGGGTTTGGCCGGCACAAGTCAAACCTTTGCATCTGTTCAAAAATCTGCAGCTGCTGTTCCTTTTCAGTTAAAATACGCCCCGCATTTTGGGATGTTTAAAAATAGTGCCGGTGATGATTTGATCGACCAGATTAAATTTATGGCCGATCAGGGTTTTACGGCATTTGAAGACAATGGAATGATGGGACGTGATATCGCCACACAGGAAAAAATCGGTAAAACACTGGCCGACCTGAATATGACGATGGGTGTGTTTGTCGTTGATAAAGGCGGAAATATGGCCAATACACTGTCAGCCGGAAAAGCTGAATTTGTTGATATTTTCCTGAATGGCTGCCGAAAAGCGGTCGACGTTGCAAAACGGGTAAATGCCAAATGGATGACAGTAGTTCCCGGCGGTTTCGAACGGAATCTGCCAATTGGCATTCAAAATGCGAATGTGATTGATGCGCTTAGAAGAGGAGCGGAGATTCTGGAACCACACGGGTTGGTGATGGTGCTGGAAGCGCTGTCGGATTCGCCAGATCTTTATCTGCAGACTTCAGATCAATCCTACATGCTTTGCAAAGCGGTGAACAGTCCGGCCTGTAAGATTCTGTACGATATTTACCACATGCAGAAAACTGAAGGAAACCTGATTCACAATATGGAACTAACCTGGGATGAGATCGCATACATTCAGATTGGCGATAATCCGGGAAGAAAAGAACCAACCACGGGCGAGATCAATTACCGAAATGTGTTCAAATTTATACATGAAAAAGGATATCAGGGTGTTCTGGGAATGGAACACGGAATTTCGCTGCCCGGAATTGAAGGCGAGAAAAGGTTGATTGAGGCCTACCATGAAGTGGATTCCTTTTAGATGTTAAATTCCCAATTCTTTAAAAACCGTATAAATTTCTCCGGATTCAAAACCTCGTCCCATCGCAAAACGCATCAGTTTGTTCCGCAGGTCGTACTTGTCTTTTCCTTTTGTCGATTTTAGCTTGTTGGTCAGTAATTTCCGGAGTTGATCAGAATAATCTTCCGCCTCAATTTTTTCAAAAGCCAGTTCCTGAATTTCAGTAGCAATGTTTTTTGTACGGAGCATATGGGCTATTTTCTGTTTCCCCCAATGATTAAACCGGAATTTATCTTTTACATAGGCACGGGCAAATCGCTCATCGTCGATGTATTTCTCCGCTTTCAGTTTTTCGATCACCTGCTCTGCATCATCCTCAGAAAGTTCCCAAAGTTTTAGTTTTTCCTGAATTTCAGAAGTGCATTTTTCTGATTTGCTGCAGAGATATGCCGCTTTCTGGAATGCAGTATTTTGATCTTTAGTAAGTTCCATGGTGTTTCCTGATGAATGCAACGGATTTCATACTTCAAATGTAGGAAGAAAGTCATATTAATTGAAGTTTAAATTCCGAAAGTGAATCTCAATCAATTTAAACAAAAACAATAATGTTCAATAAGGTTAATTTCTTTGTCGCCGAAATTATTGATGATATGGAACGAACGTTTAATATTACATTTTAATTGGACTCTTTTTCCTGAATAATGCCGCATTTGCACAGGATAAATTGGCAATGCCATTTACTTTTAATGAGGCATACGAACAGATGCATCAAAATAGCAATGTTTTGAAACAAGCAGATTTTACTATTCGCGCAAAGGAGGCTGAAAAAAGCTCCCACTGTCTTGCGTGCTCCACACGTTTTCATAACAGTCAATTCCATGCAAATGGCCGGTCTGATCACACTTGTTCTGAATCCAATAACTTGAACCCGTCAGCAAAACAGACTGTGTGAAAACTAAATTTTATACCGAAAATATTCGGATTGCTATCTGAGAAATTTTAGAAATATGCAATTCTCAGAGCCATAAATATTTAAATCACAGTCTGTTGATAGGACGGATAGAAATGGATTAATGATTCCAGGTTTTAGTCCTGAAAAAAATCTAAAAGATATCAGCTTCAACCACTGGCTGAAAGAAAGCTTCTATTTCCTGAAGTGTTGTGGCGGTTTTTGGAACATCGCGCACGATCTTTCCTTTTTCGAGAATTATCAGCCGGGTCGAAACATCGGCAATGTTGTCGAGCGTGTGGTCTGAAATCAGAAATGTGGTTCCGTTTTTAGCTGCGAAATCCTTGATCAGTTTCCGGAGTTTGTATTGCGAACTTGGATCGAGGTTGGCAAAAGGTTCGTCCAAAACCACAATTTCGGGTTTGCCCATAAAGGCGGCAATAATTCCTACTTTCTTTTGATTTCCTTTCGAGAAATCGCGGATAAATTTCTTTTTGCCCAGAATTTCGTCGTTGAAAAAGTCGGTGTAATTTTCAAGAAATTCGGTAGTTTCAGCTTTGCTCATTTTGCGCAAACCCGCAATAAAGCTGAAATATTCTTCTGAAGTCAGGTATCCGATCAGGAAAGTTTCGTCGATAAATGCACCGGTAAAATCTTTCCAGTCTTCCGATTCACGGACATTGATTCCTTTGCTTACAATTTGGCCTTTGCTGGCGGTAATCAGGTCGAGAACCAGGTTGAACATGGTTGTTTTTCCGGCGCCGTTATTGCCAACCAATCCGAATATTTCTCCTTTATCAATGGTTAGTTCAGGAATATTCAAAACAATTTCTTTATTGTAGGCTTTTATAAGATTTTGTATCTGTATCATGATCAGGAGTTTTTGTAGTTTTTAATCAATTGATGTTTTTTCTTCAGGTATTGTTTCGAGAAATATTCGATAATGACTGAATGGAAAAGAATTCCAATCAAACCAACGATCCCGAGACCGGCATAGGCACCAACCTCGCCAAAGGCCAGTTTAAATAAATAGAACAGACCAATCGGGCCAAGGAACATGGGTAATCCGGCCAGCCATTGCGATGCTCCAACTCCCTGATAATTCATCACCGACGAAGATTGTAAATCGAGCCGTTTTTTGCTGTACAATCCGATAAAGAAAATCACCGGAATATTCACTCCCAGATTGTAGAACAGCATGGCCAGATGAGTGTATATGACTTTGGAATGCATAAACGCGTAGGGCAGCGTAATAAAATAACAGGCAACCGAAACAACTGTAACCAGCATGTAAAACGAAAGGAGAAACTGTTTCATTTTCAGTCGCTGACACATCAGCATTGAAAAATAATTGCTGTGCCAGGCCGGGAAAAACTGTCCGTACGAAATCGAAAACATACCAACCAGCATCACTCCACCAATGATAAATATAAATTCAGGAACCTCATGACCCGGTGTTACGCGATAAATTAGCATTCCGTAGGCAAACATGATTACGGTCAGGATTGCAACTGATCGCGGCCGTTTATTTCGCCAGATTAATTTCAATTCCAGGGCAATAAATTTGCCGGTTTCGCCCAGACTATCGAGCCAGGAATAATCCCGAATCGTTTCAGCTTTTTGTTTTCCTGAAAGGATATTCAGGAACATCCGGCTAAGCAAAAACCGGGCATTCAGGGTGTAAAACAGAACAGGAATCAAAATCAGGATAAAAGTTAGCAGAGGATAAACCAGAATCAGATCGAGTAATTTGCCCATTGCTCCGGAAAGATCAATGATTCCGAAACGATTGGCTGCATAGAGTGCGGCAAGGGCTGCCAGGAAAATGAAGAACCCGTATTCTGCTTCGTTAAATCTCCATTTCAGGTAAATAGCCAGAAAATGGTTGCTGAAAATCAGAATGAATATCGCTAAAAACCAGCTTAAAGTTTCTATTCCTGAATGTGTTGAGCCAACCATCGTAAAAGTTACCGGAATCAGTAAAAAGAATGGCAGCACATTAAAAAAATTGAAAATCGACCGTAGCATCAGGTAATTCACGATTTTCGGGCGACGAATATTCAGAATCAGAAATGGCTTAAAACTGATTGTAGGAAGCTTTTGCATGAGTTGCCGAATGATCAGATCGATGGCAAAATAACCTAAAATGATGCTGTTGAATTTATTGACCGGATCTGAATCCGGAAAACTATCGGTCATGATTTTTGGGATCGCAAAGCCAAGAACCAGGAAGCTTGCTGAGAAATATAGCGCCAGAAAACCCAGTCCGATGCTGGTTGCAAGGCTTTTTCCCCAATAAGCTGAGCGGATGGTTTCGCGCCAGGCGAATGAAAAAAGATTAGGATTCATGATATTGATTTTGAGCTTTCGGTATTTGTTTGCAAAGGTTATGTTTTGTTACAATTAATAATCAGAAATATTTGAGGTATTTCTGATTATTCAATCCAACCGATCTGTCAATGTACATGCTTTTTTGAAAGCTTTTATGTGTCCATCCTGATCAAAAATTTCGACCAATATAATGTAAACCCCGATATTTTGTCTTTGTCCCGATTCACTTTTCCCATTCCAAAACCAGCTGCCTTCCTGAGCCAGCGATTCGTTTTTTACCAGAAACCTAACTTGTTGTCCGATCGCATTAAAAATCTGCACATTGGCGATGTAGCCGGGTTTGCTAAATTGATAGTTGATGATGAGTTCATCGTTATAACCATCACCGTTTGGCGAAAATGCTTTTGGTTCCGGAGTAATTTTATCCTGAATATCTGTTTCACTTTCAGTTTGTGAATTTGGCAATCCGGGAGTCGCAAATCCAACCGAAGCCGCTGCTGACGCCCAGTTTTTTAGATCTGTCGCTGGTTTGTCCACGGAGATTCGTTCCAGTGATACCCCGTTTTCATCGGACAGAAAGGATGAATGCATTTTGGCTGAGTAGCTGAATTCATCCAATACTTCAAGAGAATCATTCAGGAGAACAGCGGTTCCGGCATCGTCTGAAAAGCCGGGTAAAGTTTTCATCACACAAAAACTTTCGGGGTCGTGCGTAAAATATTGGCCAGCCAGGATGGCCGAATCTCTGGTGCAAACCAGAAATTGGCCCGGAAACAAATATCTGGATTCTGTGCTGACCGAATAAATCTGTTTCAAGCCAAGGGTGTCGTTCCGTGTGGCCAGTTTCAGGTGGTGGACCGGAACAGTCTGTTCAGAAACATTCACCAGTTCTACAAAATCAACTCCTCCGGAAAACGGATTAAACAATATTTCGTTGATCAGTACCGAACCAACTTCAGGGGAAAAGGTGTATTCAATTGTTTTATTTTCCGGATTCATTATTTTTCCTGATAAATCAGTAATTCCTGAAACCTTCAGATTCAGAACTGTTCCCCGGACATTCCCAAAATTCAGTTCAACCGAATTGTCGAAGACTGGTTTCAATTCTATAATTGGAATATTCAGATTGTTTTCATCGGTCAGTTTGAAATTTCCGGCAAGTAAGGAAGCCGGATTAACTGGCCGATTGAAGGTCAGGATTAACTGATGTGAATTTTTGAGTGAAATATTCTGGATGAAAGGTCCGGCTGGAATCTGTTTCACTGAAACATCGTCGATCCAGATTTGTCCGGCACGCGTAGTTGTGAAGTTGAAATTAATCCCAATGTTTTTAAATTCAAGTGTGGATAAATCTGTTCCTGAAAAATCAATACTGATTGACTCACCTTCTTTCTGATAATTCAAGGTCCAGTTGCCACGTGTTGTCCGTCTGACAACAATAGTTGCCAGAGTTGAAGCATTCCAGTCCAGATCGGTTTGAATAATCAGGCTGTCGGCTTTCCCGTTTTTTATCCGCCAGATTGATAGCAGATCTGTGCTTCCGGAGAAATTTACACCAACCGCAAAACCGCTGATCAGGTTAGTTTGAATGGTGTCGGCACACAAATAGAACCAGAATTTGTTGGTCGACGATGGATCCCAGTTCCCATTCTTAATTTTGAATGACCATTCAAGGTCAAAATTATTCCAATCAGCCGAAAGCTTGTGAAAAATTGAACTTGAGGTTCCAGAGCTTGTTTTTAAATGTTTCAGTGAGTATGTTCCTGAAATTTTTTCTGATGCCGAAACTTCCCAATCGTCGGTTTGTTTCCATTCCTGAATGTTTCCTGATTCAAAACCATCCTGAAAAATGGAATTGATTGTATCTTTGTCCTGAAAATTTTCTGTTTTCAGGAAATCATGACAGGATGAAAATGAAGTGCAAAAGGCAGTTTTGCTTACAATTGTTAAAAAAAGAACAACTGTATTTGAAAAAATAAAAATATTTCTGGCCATATTCAGAAAAATTAAAAGCAAAGCATTATTTTTGTCCTGATTTTTTTATTCCTGCTTGGAGGAGAGTTAATTTAACAAAAAGGATGAAAATTGCCAAATAAGTTTGTATTCTGAAAAACAATTTAAAACAAATTAATACAATTCGAAATGAAAGTTGCAGTAGTAGGTGCAAGTGGTGCAGTAGGGCAGGAATTTTTGAAAGTTCTTGCTGAAAGGAATTTCCCGCTCGATGAACTGGTTTTGTTTGGTTCCGGCCGTTCGGCTGGCAATGAGTACGAATTCAAAGGAAAAACACTGGTTGTTAAGGAATTGAAGCATAACGATGATTTTAAGGATATCGACATTGCATTAACTTCCGCCGGAGCTTCCATTTCGAAAGAATTTGCTGATACGATCACAAAATATGGTGCCATCATGATCGACAATTCAAGCGCATTCCGTTATGTGGATGATGTGCCGCTGGTGGTTCCTGAAGTGAATCCTGAAGATTCCCTGGTTCGTCCGCGCAATATTATTGCCAATCCGAACTGCTCAACCATTCAGATGGTGGTAGCATTAAAACCGATTAACGATTTGTCGAAAATTGTTCGGGTTCATGTGGCTACTTATCAGGCTGCAAGTGGTGCAGGAGCCCAGGGTATTGCTGAATTGGAAACCCAGGTAAAACAGGTTGCCAACGGCGAAGAACCAACAATCAGTAAGTTCCCATACCAGCTGGCGATGAATATCATTCCTCAGATTGATGTTTTCCTCGAAAACGATTACACCAAAGAGGAAATGAAAATGAACTGGGAAACTAAAAAAATTATGCACACCGATGCTGAAGTTAGCGCGACCTGTATTCGTATTCCGGTTGCCCGTGCTCATTCGGAAGCAATTTGGGTTGAAACAGAAGAAGCTTTGGATATCGAACTGGTGAAATCTGAAATGGCAAAACTCGAAGGTTTGACTGTTTTGGACGTTCCTGCAGAGAAAAAATACCCGATGCCATTGTTTGTTTCAGGAAAAGATGATGTGTATGTTGGCCGTATCCGTAAAGATGTCTCAAACCCTAAAAGTTTGACTTTCTGGTGTGTCGGCGATCAGATTAAAAAAGGCGCTGCCCTGAATGCCGTGCAGATTGCTGAATGGTTGATTAAAAACGGAGAAGTAAAATAATTCGTTATCAAAAATATAGAATAAGAAAGCCAGCCAGAACCGACTGGCTTTCTTGATTTTACATTGTTTGGTTCTTAATTTTGAAGAAAAAATTTAACCGGTACTGAATAGGAGACCCGTACTGGTCTACCATTCATTTTTCCTGGTTTCCATTTTGGTAAACTGTTTACTAACCTCAGCGCTTCTTTATCGAGTGCCGGATCAACGCTTCTCAGGATTCGGGCATCAGAAATGGTACCATCCGTGTTAACTACAAAAATAACGGTTACTTTTCCGCTAATTCCATTCTCAACGGCAACAACGGGATAATTTACATTTTGATTCAGGAATTTCAACAGAGCCCGGTCGCCACCTGGAAATTCAGGCTGCTCCTCTGCAGTGAAAAATATTTTATCTTCCTCGTTATCAACTTCTTTTTTCGACGGAACCTGCATGGCTACCTTTATTGCAGTATTGGCATCCGCTTCGGTGTCTTCAATGATCAGATCTTCTGAGATTTCTGCATCATTTTCAGCAATCACCATAAGGTCTAATAATTTTGGCGGAGGAAGTATTGGTTTGGCTTCTTCGGGACGGGTAATTGGTGGAATTTCCATAACCAGCGATCGGTTTTCGAGGGTGCCAAGATTTATAACCTTATTCGCTTTGCTTGTTGATTCAAAACCATACAAACAAGCTGCAATGGCTACAACTAATCCAAATTCGAAGAACAGTTTTCTCTTGTTTTCAAGATCAGCTTTGGGTGATTTTTTGAGTTCCATGAGTTAGTTTCTTTAAAGTTTTCGGTAAGAATATCTCAAAATAGTACTGAGCTTTAAAGACGAATCGCTTCAACAAATACAAAAAGCAGTGGATTTTGGACGGGTAATCTGAACTAACTTGTCTTCTGAATTTTAAAGAAATAGGAGCTAATTTTTGTTTTTTGTTTTTCTGAACACTGTTTCTGTTTTGCCTGGCTTCTTTCTTTTCTTCTCAATTTAAAGAAAGTTTAAATAGGTTCTGGTCTAATCGTAAATCAATCCGGGGGAATTGACTATGAACACGGTTCATGAGTTTGATGACTGTTGGTTTGATCACAAAAACAATTATCAGGCCAGAATATTTAATATGTTATTTGTTTGTGGAAGTTGAATGAAGAATTCTTTGACACAGATGGTTATTCCAGATGTTCGGATGAATCCATTGAAAACTAAAAGGTCAGGATTACGCGATATAATCCTGACCTTTTAACTGTTGAATTTTTAGTTATTCCTTTTCAGGACTGATGGTCCAGCTTGAATCGTATAAAAAGTCGTTGTATGGGAACCGGGTGATGTGAATTCTTTTTACTTCCTCATACAAAGTCTTTTTCAGATCTTCAATGTTTAATTTCTGTTTTGCTGAAACGAACAGGGAAGGAGTGTTGTTTTTTGACATCCAACTGTTTTCCCATTCTTCAAGAGAAACATTGCTTCTGTTTCGTGGACTTAAGTCGTGTTCGTGTTTTTCGATGTATTTGAATGCATCAATTTTATTGAATACATAAATCATGGGTTTGTCTCCAGCCTGAATTTCAGTTAGCGTGCGGTTGACAACTTCAATCTGTTCTTCAAATCCTGGGTGAGAAATATCGACCACATGCATTAAAATATCCGACTCGCGAACTTCATCGAGGGTCGATTTGAATGACTCAACCAAACCATGAGGTAATTTGCGAATAAATCCAACGGTATCAGCAAGAAGGAATGGCAAATTTCCGACTACCATTTTACGAACCGTCGTGTCGAGTGTGGCAAACAGTTTATTTTCAGCAAATACATCCGATTTGCAAAGCAGGTTCATCATTGTGGATTTACCAACGTTGGTATAACCAACCAAAGCAACACGAACCATTCTTCCGCGGTTTTTGCGCTGGGTGGCTTTTTGCTTGTCAATTTTTTTCAGTTGCTCTTTCAGTAATGCAATTTTATCCAGGATAATCCGGCGGTCGGTTTCAATCTGTGTTTCACCGGGTCCGCGCATCCCGATTCCTCCACGCTGACGTTCAAGGTGGGTCCAAAGCCGGGTTAATCGTGGAAGCAGGTACTGATATTGTGCCAGTTCGACCTGGGTTTTTGCGTGGGCGGTCTGTGCCCGTTTGGCAAAAATATCCAGAATCAGGAAAGTTCGGTCGAGTACTTTGCATTCCAGCGCTTTTTCAATGTTCCGGAGTTGAGTTGGCGTTAAATCATCATCAAAAATGACTGTTCCAATCTCATGAATTTTAATGTAATCGCTGATCTCTTTGAGTTTTCCGGAGCCAACAAAAGTGGCATAATTTGGCAGATCAAGCCGTTGGAGGAAATGTTTCTTCACCACTGCTCCAGCTGTGTCGGCTAAAAATTCCAATTCTTCTAAATATTCCTTTGCCTGATTTTCATCCTGATTTTGTGTGATCAGGCCAACCAAAACAGCTGATTCAATAACTGGTGAATTTTCGATCATGTATTCAATATGTTATAATAAAAAATCCTGGCTCCGAATAAACAGAACCAGGAAAATATATGAATTTTTAATTCTTTTTACTGAAGCTGGAAATTAATTGGCACAGTATAGGAAACACGAACTGGTTTACCTCCCTGTTTTCCTGGTTTCCATTTTGGAAGACTGTTTACCACACGTAATGCTTCTTTGTCGAGTGAAGGGTCAACTCCACGGGCGATTTTTGCATTGGTAACAGTGCCGTCTTTTGCAACTACAAAGTTTACAAATACTTTACCCTGAATACCGTTTTCCTGAGCGATTACCGGGTATTTTACCGCCTGGGCAATAAATTTACGCAGCGCAAGCTGACCACCGGGGAACTCAGGCATGTCTTCTACGATAAAGAATACCGGAGTATCTTCCTTTTCTTCTTCTTTAGCAGTTGAAACCTGCATTACGGCAGTAATAGCAGTTTTATCATTTGCTTCAGAATCTTCAATTTCCAACTCATCCTGAATGTCAGTATTGTCATCCACAATCACCAACATATCAACAACTTTTGGTGGTGGTGGTGGTGGTGGCGGTTTAACTTCATCCTGACGAGTTACTGGTATAATTTCTTCTTCAACAGCCTGATCGGATAATGCTCCCAAAGAATCAACCTGTGATACTTTGTTTGTAGCTTCGAACCCATACAGACAGATCGCAAGAGACAACACCAACCCGAGCTGAACAAAAATACTTCTTTTGTTCTCGAGATCCGCTTTAGGTGATTTCTTGAGTTCCATAAATTAGTGATATTAGTTTATTTCTTTAACGAAAAATTATTTAGCATTGAGGGGCTAAAGATAAAAAATAATATTCAAAAGCAATGTCAGTCCGCTTCGAAATAAAAAAATTCATGAAAATTGATTTTATCGATATTTGAATCCAACATTTTTTCAGGCTGATCAGTATTTTGCCATTCCTAAACATTATTTATTTGATCTCTGTCCTTGCAAAGAAGTACAAACATTTCCGATAATTGATATTTTCAACAGTAATTGCTGAATATGAACACCGTTCATGAGCTTTAAATTGGAATTTGATAATTTTTCAAAAAACAAAAATCAGACCAGAAAAATTTATATATTTGCAGCCGATTCAGAAAAGAAATCGATTTTATTGAAATTATGCGGGGGATTAGCTCAGTTGGCTAGAGCGTTTGACTGGCAGTCAAAAGGTCATCGGTTCGATTCCGATATTCTCCACTGACTTACAGATAGTTACAAGGGACTTTTTTTGTCCCTTTTTTATTTGCCCAATAATTTGCCCAACCTAATGCAAACAAGCCTCTAAAATTGATTATTTAGTAACTATCTTAAAAGAAAAAAACCGCTTCGATTTATACGAAACAGTTTTATAATCGTTAGCCATTTTGCCCACACCTTACTAAAAGGAACTTATTTAGATTTACATTCAAAATCAAAAAACTCTTTTATATCGACTTTGAGAACTTCGGCAATTCTTAAAAGTGAAATAATCGTTGTATTAATTTCCCCTCTTTCAATTCTTCCTAATTGCCGGTATTCTATTTCAGCTTCGTTTGCTACGGTTTCCATAGTAAGTCCCTTACCTTTGCGAATACTCCTAAGGTTTTTACCAAGTTCTTTTAAATATGAATTGTAAGGCTTTGTTTCCACCTTACAAAACTGAATTATTAGAATTCAAAAAATTAGGTCACAAAAGACCTATTATGTATATTTGTCAAAACCATT
>JBASYJ010000173.1:0-10848 GCA_049277435.1 Prolixibacteraceae bacterium | reverse complement strand
CCTACAAAAACTGACAAAAAAGATGAAAGACAGATATTATTGCAACTAATCAAAAACGGAAATCCCGCAAAAAATATTTTGGGAAGAAAAATATCTGTAAATCATCGACTCTATGGACAGACTCTAACTAGATTAAAGAATATTAGTTTTAAATACTCCACGCTTTATCAGGATGAATAGGGGGAACTTTATTTTACACACAGCAATCAAATGCAATTGGAATAAAATATGCCTTATTGTTCTTTCAACCCATAAAAAAAATGTGATCGAAAGTTCTATATTTGCCTTTCAAATTCTTCCTGAATAAAGATGAAAATTGTTGGAACATTAAAATCTAATGACGAGCAGGCTTTCGAATTATTGTTTCGGAGATATTATGTCCGTTTGGTCGGGTTTGCCAATAAATTCATTTCGAATACGCCCGAATCGGAAGAAATTGTTCAGGAAGTCTTTTTAAACATCTGGAAAAAAAAGGATCAGCTTCAACTTAACAGTGAGATCAGGCCCTACCTGTTTAAATCGGTTCAGAACCTTTGTTTCAACTTCATCGAACATCAAAAAGTTGTCGACAATTATTATTCGGTCATTGAACTGGTTTATAAAAATCAGGCTGAAGATTTTAATACTTACGAATCGGTTTTGCTTGGAGAATTTCAGGCCAAAGCCGAATCGGCCATTGAATCGTTGCCTGAACAGTGCCGGCGGATTTTCCGGATGAGCCGGCAGGAAGGTTTAAAATATACCGAAATTGCAGAACAGCTTGGTATTTCAGTAAAAACCGTTGAAACACAAATGAGCCGCGCCTTATCGAAACTTAAAACTGAACTGAAGGATTATCTTACCCTTATTCTGATCAGCATTTTCCTAAATTCCTGAAAAATTTCCGGTTTGCTTATCATTTTCAGGTATTGCGGTCCTATTCCGCTTTTATGCAACACTTTTGGTCATCAGACCAAATCACTGTTCACCTGAATTTTAATCTTTTTCATTAAATCACGAAAAAAAGATTTTACCTTTTGTCAGGGTAAGACCGAACTTGTTTGTATTGGCATTTAGAAAAAAGACAAAGATGGGTGAGCAAATAAACGACAGTAAATTAATTCAATTCTTAAATAAAGAAACTTCTGTTCAGGAAAACGAAGAAATTCTTCAGTGGGTAACATCATCTGAAGAGAACCGAAATCAGTTCAGGGAAATTCATCAGGCATTTCAGGTAAGCAAACAAAAACTGTTTCAATCAGAAATTGACATCGAACAAGCCTGGAACAAACTAAACAACAAATTGCCACAAGTTAAAATCAAGGAGAAAGTCATTTCATTAAAAATAATTAACCGAATTGCAGTTTCTATTTTAGTCATTCTAACTGTTGGATTCGGAAGTTTATGGGTGAACGATCATTACTTTTCAGAATCTAAATCCAGTCTGGTTCAGTTTGAAGCTCCAAAAGGTGAGAAATCGAAAATCGTTCTGGCTGACGGGAGTGAGGTTTGGCTAAATTCAGAAACTAAAATCCAGTATGACGTACTGAATCCCCGGAAAGTAAATATTCAGGGTGAAGCGTATTTTGAAGTAAAAAAAGACCGTTCACATCCGTTTGAAATCATTACCTCTTCAGGAATGAAAGTGATCGTCACCGGTACCAGGTTTAATTTACGCAGTTACAACGACGAACCGTTTGTGGAAACCAGTTTGGAAGAAGGTGAAGTGATCATTGAAGGAAAAAAATCAGAAAAACTGGCGGTTCTGAAACCGGGACAGCAATCGATATATAATTTAAATAGCCGTGAAATACAAGTTCAGAATGTAATTTCTGAAATTTATTCAATCTGGAGAAATAATGAACTTCGGTTTTCAGACATCACTTTTGAAGAGCTTGTTCCGCGTATTGAGCGCTGGTATGGCATTTCGGTAAAACTGGATTCAGGAATTGAAAAAAATGACCGGTTTACCATGACCATTAAAACAGAAAGTCTTCGGGAGCTATTGACCATGATGCAATTAACCTCAAAATTTAACTATGAAATAAACGGATCTTTTGTTGAGATATCTGGAAAATAAAGAAGGAAAGTGTCCTACCACTTCCCTTCAGATAATCACCAGGTGATTACATTAATTATTTACAAATTAACACGTCAAACTTATGAAAAAAAAACGATGGAATTTCCTTTGCAGGAGAATTCCCTGCTTGAATCAAACACTTAGGATTATGAAACTAACTACCTTTCTGTTACTTGCGTTGTTTTTACAAGTCTCCGCAGGTGTTTTTTCACAAACAAACGGGAGATTAAGCCTGAAAGCTGAAAAAGAAACGGTAACCCAAATTCTGAAACAAATTGAAGATCAGACAGAATTCCGGTTCCTTTACAACAGCAACAACATTAATGTCGACCGGAAAACGGATATCGATTGCAAATCGAAAAACATTGAGGAAGTTTTGGATATTTTGTTTTCAGGAACAAATGTAAAATACCGTTCGTTTAACTCGAACTACGTTTTATATACCGACGAAGACGCGTTCAGCGGAACCGTTCAGCAACAAAAATCGGTATCCGGCAAAGTTACCGATTCATCAGGTGCTCCAATTCCAGGTGTCACTGTATTGGTCAAAGGAACCACCACCGGTTCTCTTACCGATCCCGACGGTAAATACTCCCTTTCAACTGTTCCTGAAGGTGCAACATTGCAATTTTCGTTCGTTGGAATGAAAATACAGGAAATTGCAGTTGCAAACAAAACTACCATAAATGTGGTTATGACTGAAGAAACCATCGGTATTGAAGAAGTGGTTGCCATTGGATATGGAACACAGCGAAAAGCTGACGTTACAAGTTCTGTGGCTACGGTGAAATCAACTGATTTTTTGAAAGGTAATGTGAAAGATGCCGGGCAATTAATTCAGGGAAAAGTTGCCGGGTTAACCATTGTTTCTCCAAGCGGAGATCCCAGCAGTTCTACTCAAATTATATTGAGAGGAAATACAACCTTGCTCGGGTCGAGTATGAATCCTTTGATCCTTATCGATGGGATTCCAGGCGATTTAAAAACAGTCGCTCCGCAGGACATCGAATCGGTCGACGTTTTGAAAGACGGATCAGCTGCTGCAATTTACGGAACACGCGGTACAAACGGGGTGATCCTGATCACTACCCGCAGGGCCAGTGGCACGTATAAAAGTTCGGTTGAATACAGTACTTATGCAAGTATTCAGTCAATCGCCCGTAAACTGGACTTATCAACTGCTGCTGATTTTCGTCAGCAAATCAAGGATGGTTTTCGTGATGCAAACACCGATCTGGGCACAACAACCGATTGGTTAAGCGAAATCTCACGTCAGCCTGTCAACCACGTTCATAACATGACATTAAGAGGAGGAAATGCAACAACCAACTACCTGGTTAATGTGAATTACAATTCAGCTGAAGGGGTCTTCCTGAAATCATACAATGAAGCATTTATCGGTCGTGCAGATATCAACCACAGCATGTTTAACGACAAACTGAAAATCAATTTTGGCCTTTTAAATTCCACAAAGAAGCTGAATGGCTTTAACGGTTATATATACAGGCAGTCCATGCTTCAGAATCCTACAGCTCCTGTACAAAATCCGGACGGAACCTGGTTTCAGGAACTTTCCAAATTTGAATATGAAAACCCGGTCTCCGATTTAATGGAAAGCAATGGTCAAACCAATCAGCATCTTTCAAGGTTCAACAACACGATTTCCTTTACACCAATAGAAGGCCTAAAATTGACCAGTGTCCTTTCATATTCAAAGTTTAATCAAACGAACGGATATTCTGAAACGAAACAACATGTTTCAACTTTACGGGATAGCAGAAACGGATACGCAAATATTGGAGCCGCCGAGTCAACCGACCGCCTGGCCGAACTTAGTGCAGAATACTCCAAATCTATCGGCAACCATAACTTCAAGGTATTGGCCGGATACAGCTATCAGGAAAATGTTTACACCAACATGTCGATGGAAAACTGGGATTTCCCAACCGACCAGTTTGGTTATTACAACATAGGTCTTGGAGAAGCCACAAAAAACGGGAAAGTCACCAATCCTCAATCGAGCTACCATGCTGAAACCAACTTAATTGGATTTTTTGGAAGGTTAACCTACAATTACAACGACAAATACCTGTTGATGGCCAGCCTTCGCCGTGAAGAAGCCAGCCAGTTGGTCGGAACAAAAAATCCCTGGGGTTTATTTCCGGCGGCCTCAGTTGGTTGGAGATTGACCAACGAATCATTCATGAAGAACCAGCACCTGTTCAACGATATCAAACTACGCGCAGGCTATGGTGTAACAGGTACTCAGCCATCCGATCTTTTCAGGGGAGTAGGTATGATTGGGTATAATCAATATATTCTTTCGAATGGGAAATGGGTTAGGATCTTAATCCCAACACAAAATTCAAATCCTGATTTAAGATGGGAAGAAAAACGTGAAACCGACTTTGGTGTTGATTTTAGTATGCTAAACAATAGAATTAGTGGAACCGTAGATTACTATATTCGCAAAATCGACGGATTACTTTTTGATTTTGCGGTGCCTAGTCCACCAAATCTCTACTCAACAACCCGCGCCAATGTAGGTAAAATGGAAAATAAAGGTTTGGAAATCCTGATCAACGTCGTTCCCGTAAAAGCAAATGATTTTGAATGGACAACCAGCTTCACTTTTTCAACCAATTCCAATAAGCTGATTAGTTTAACAAACGACATCTATAAAACATCAAGCGATTATTTTACTACCGGATATACCGGCCCACCTGTACAAACTTTTACCCACATTGTAAAAGTAGGTGAACCTATTGGTAATTTTTATGGATTTAAAGTAATCGGAATTGGTGACGATCCAACTGATGTAGCAAACTACGGGCAATGGATTTATGAAGGTGAAAATGGCGAGGCTGTTAAATATTCCGATTTCAAACATTCATTTGGCGATAAAAAAGTGATCGGGAACGGACTCCCAAAATATTATGCCGGCTGGATAAATAATTTCAGGTATAAAAACTGGGATTTAAGCATTTCGCAGCGCGGCGCGTTCAAGTTTCAGGTAGCCAATTTCCAGAGAATGATGTACGAAAATCCAACTTATACCCAGTATAACCTGCTAAGATCAGCATTTAGTCCTGTATTTGGAAAAACACAGTTAAAATCTCCGCAGGAATTTAACAGCTATTACGTTGAAGATGGCGATTACTGGAAAATCGACAACATCACGTTGGGTTATAATATTCCGAAAACGGGCATTAAATATATTCAATCGGCACGGTTTTATGTCTCTTCTTTAAATACGTTCATCCTTACCGGATATAAAGGGATTGATCCTGAAGTAAGCCTGGTTACAAGTGGCGGAGGTTCTCAGGGGGGGATCAACATCAACAGTGGCGCCGGATTAGCGCCCGGTGTTGATCAACGGGATAAATATCCAACGATGAGAACATTTACACTAGGACTCAATGTAACATTCTAAAGCTTAAAGAAATGGATATGAAAAATTTTAAAAATATAAAAAAGACCGGAATTGTAGCATTTGCCGTTCTTGCTATCGTAATTTCATCGTGTACCAAATTAAAAGATGAAAGCTATAATACCATTATTGCCAGCCAATTTACCGCTACCGATCAGGATTTGGCTGCTTTGGCAGGCTCTGCCTATGTCAACTGGCGCATTGTTTTGAATGATTGGAATGGACTTTACCGTTCCAACGAGGTTTCAGGCGACGAAATGTTAACCCCTGCCCGCCCAAATGGCTGGGTCGACGGTGGTGTTTACCGACGAATTCATGAACATAAATGGACAACTGATGATGATATCGTAGTGAATACATGGAGTCGAACTTATGCCGGGATTACCAACTGTAACCGGGTTATTTTTCAGGTTGAATCCAATGCCATTCCGGTGCCTGAAGCTGATAAAGCAGCCTTAATCGCAGAAATGAAAATTCTCCGTGCTTCTTATTACTGGGTGTTGTGCGATTTCTTCGGAAATGTGCCAATCGTCGATAAATTCGATGTTCCTGAAGGATTTCTCCCAAAACAAAACACCCGGAAAGAAGTGTATGATTTTATCATTAAAGAAGTTACTGAAAACATTTCGAAAGTAAGCGCCTTGAAAAATCAAAAGACTTACGGAAAGTTTAACCAGTGGGCTGCTCACGCATTATTGGCCAAAATGTACCTGAATGCAGGAGTATATACCGGAACCCCGCAATGGGACAAATGTATCACTGAGTGTGATGCGATTCTTAATTCAGGCGTTGGATATGGATTGGAGTCGAACCAGAAAGATGTTTTCGTGACCAATAACGAAAACTCGAAGGAAATCATCTTTGCCTTGCCTTTCGATTCGAAATACGTAACCAACTGGAACGCCTTCGATATCCACATGCAAACCTTGCAGCCCGAAAACCAGGCTACATACAACCTGGAGTACAGCCCATGGGGCGGTGTCTGCGCAGTTCCTCAGTATATAAATACTTTTGATACTGACGATTCGCGTTACAAGGACAATTACATCAAAGGCCAGCAGTACAAAGCCAATGGAGATATCATTTATTGTACATTGGGAGCTTACAAAGGAAAACCACTGGCTTACATTAATGAATTGCCAGGAGTTGATATTTCAGAAGAAGTACATGGTTTCCGTTTAGGAAAATTTGAAATTGCCATGGGCGCAACCAACCGGTTGAGTAACGACTTCCCTCTTTTCCGATACGCAGATATACTGATGATGAAAGCAGAATGTCTGTTACGTACCGGGAAAGCAGATGAAGCTGCTGCAATCGTAACTGAAGTTAGAACCCGCGATTTCAAATCTGCTCCTGAAAAAGCAATTGTAACCGGTGCTCAGTTAATGGGCGGAAGCACTTATGATTACGGACTTCGCAACCACATCACTTCAACCGAAGAAGGTGGCGCAGATATTCAGTATGGCCGTTTTCTGGACGAACTAGGCTGGGAATTTTGTCAGGAAGGTCGTCGCAGAACCGACATGATCCGCTTTGGAATGTTTACAAAGAAATCCTGGCTTTCCCATTCACCCAATGGCGATTACAGGGTATTATTCCCCATTCCGGTTGGTGAAATCCAGAAAAACTCAAACCTGAAACAAAATCCGGGTTATTAAAAATAAATTGGATATAATATAGTGAGGAATCCAGATTGGAGTTCCTCACTATATATTTTTATGCAGGTAGAGAACAATAGTATTTGACCTGAAATTTTACAAAGAATCTTCTCCTTTTTTATTTTACAGTTCTGAAGAAAATAACCTATAGTCCCACTCTCTCTAAACCAAAGAGAGAAAGCCGATTAAAAAAAATTAAATCCCTTGTAAATAATTTAAATAGCAAACCCAAAGCTACAAATCATGCAAAAAATTATTCACCTGTTTTTAATTTTCATCTCCATATGGATGGTCTCCTGTGCTCCCAAAGGATATGAGAAAACGATATTAGGAATGAAAGCTACTGTTGATTCAACCGAAATTGAAGTACAATTCTTTTCACCAGAAATTGTTAGGATTCTTAAGTCAAAGCAAGGCTTTAGCTTTGAGAAAAAATCGCTTTCAGTAATTAAATCACCTGAAGTTCAACAACTCGAAATAAATAAAAACGACCATTTAATTACCGTAAAAAGCAGCTCCCTTCAACTGATCCTTGATTTGGTAAGCGGGAAGGTCGAATTTACTGATCAAAACGGGAATAATCTAATGGCAGAAAAAATGAACGGCTCGCATTTTACGCCCTTTGATGATGCAGGCAAAGCCAGCTTTAAAGCCAAACAAGCCTTTGCGCTGGAAAACAATGAAGCGCTTTATGGCCTGGGACAGATCCAAAACGGAAAGTTAATGCAAAGGGGCCAAACCCTTGAAATGAAAAATTCGAACCTGAATATTACAATTCCTTATTTCTACTCGTCAAAAGGCTATGCCGTTTACTGGGATAACTACGCGGTAACCACCTTTGTGGATAACGATGAAGAAACATCGTTTGAAGCTATTGGCGATTGTGTCGACTATTATTTCATGCATTCGGGAGTCGGGACCAAAGCTGTTGCGCAAATGCGCGACTTAACAGGGCAAGCTCCCATGGCTCCGCTGTGGGCCTTTGGTTACTGGCAATCCAAGGAGCGCTATAAAACCCAGGACGAGTTGGTTGGGGTATTGAAAAAATACAGAGAATTAGAGGTGCCGATTGACGGAATAATACAAGACTGGCAATATTGGGGAAAAGACAGCATGTGGAATGCCATGGCCTGGAAACCGGATGCTTATCCTGACCCGAAAGGCATGGCTGATCAGGTCCATGCGCTGAATGGGCACCTGATGGTAGTTGCCTGGCCTGGATTTGGTCCGTTGACCAAACAGTACAAGGAATTTGAATCCAAAGGGATGCTCATAAATTTCGACACATGGCCGCCTAATGGTGGTGTTAAACCATATGATGTTTACAATCCTGAAGCCCGTAATATTTACTGGGATTATCTGAATAAAGGCGTGTTCTCTATCGGAACTGATGCATGGTGGCTCGATTCAACTGAACCTGACCACATCAATGTAAAAGACAGCGATTTTGTGCAGCCGACTTACCTAGGGTCATATCAGTCGGTTTCTAACGCCTACTCGCTCCAACATACCACAGGAATTTACGAACATCAACGGGCAACAACATCTGACAAACGAGTGTATATTCTGACCCGTTCAGCATTCGCCGGACAACAGAGAAACGGCGCTAATTCATGGTCTGGAGATACCGGATCAAGCTGGGAAAACCTTGGCAAGCAAATTCCTGCAGCTGTCAACTTTTCTTTGAGTGGAATACCATACTGGAATGCTGATATTGGCGGCTTCTTTGCTGGTAGCTATAACAAGGATGGTGGCGCCAAAAATCCGGAGTTTCAGGAATTGTATGTTCGCTGGGCTCAATTCAGTGCCTTAACTCCTATGATGCGTTCGCATGGGACCGATATTCCCCGCGAAATTTATCAGTTTGGCAAACGTGGCGACTGGGCTTTCGATGCCATTGAAAAGATGATCAAACTACGTTACCGACTGCTTCCTTATTTGTATGCCAATGCATGGCAAGTGAACAGTAATTCTGCATCGTTTATGTACGCGTTGCCAGTGCTCTTCCCTGAAGATAAAAAGGTTGCTGATTTGAACGATGAATATTGCTTTGGACCTTTATTCCTGGTAGCACCGGTTATCAAACCAATGTACACAGGCAAAAAGAATGAAAAAGTGTACAGTAACTTCAGTAAAACCCAAAGTCGTCAGGTATATCTGCCTGCCGGAAGTGCATGGTTCGATTTCTGGACAGGGGAGAAAATTGAAGGAGGACAGGAAATTGATAAAGCAGCTCCTGTTGATATTGTACCATTGTATGTCAAAGCCGGATCAATACTGCCCTGGGGACCCGAAGTGCAATATGCCGCAGAAAAAAAATGGGACGATTTGGAAATCCGGATTTACCCCGGAGCTGATGGCGAATTCACTTTGTATGAAGATGAAGGAGACAACTACAATTACGAAAAAGGAGCTTATTCAACCATTTCTTTTAAATGGGATAATGCACAGCAAACACTGAGCATATCAGACCGTCAGGGTGAATTTCAGGGCATGTTGTCTGAACGCCAGTTCCGATTGGTTTTAGTGAGTGAAACTTCGGGGATTGGTTTGGCGGAAAGTACAATTGTGAAAACAGTAACATACACCGGTAAGGCTGTATCAGAAAAACTATAAATCATATCTAAGATGAATACAAACCGCAGAAACTTTCTCAAACAAGCCTGTATTTCTGGAGGATGCTTCTGCGGTTTTTCTTTTCTGGCAAGTCAGCATGCATTGGCACAACCCAACCTGGAAGTCGACCATGCACAAAAGAAGTTGATGCAGGAATGGATTTCAAGCTTAATACTCAGCCTTAACGAGCAAACGGACGAACAACTTTCGCGTAGCATCATGAAAGAATGTGCCCAGACGCATTATGTCCAACTGAAAATGGATGAACTATTGCAGCCTTATGAAGGTGATCTGGAAAAGTTCAATGTTTTTCTTAGACAGGAATGGGGCTGGAAAATGGATTACCAAAAAGATACCGGCGTATTGATAGCCGATGAAAACAAGAATTACTGCGTTTGCCCGATGGTCAATCCGGAGAAAGGAATTAAATCACCGATTTTGTGCTATTGTTCCGAAGGTATTGCTGAACTAATGTTTTCAAAAGTAGTTGGGCATCCTGTAAAAGCAACTGTAATTTCATCCATCTATCGTGGAAACGACCGATGTAAATACCAGATTGAACTGACTTAATTAAGCCAATTAATTGGGATTAGAGAAAATAAATATAATTCTTTCTAATAAAAGTCATTTTGACGCTTTTAATTATTTTCCCATATTTGTTGATAATTAGCTAACCTAAATTCTCAACCAACAATGAAACGAATCATTCTATTCCTGTGCCTGATTATGCTGATGTTTGGAAAGACAACACTGAGTGCTGTTTCTCAAATGCCAAATCAACCCGATTCAGTCTGGCTATTCTCCTATTCAACCGAAAAAAGTGCCGGGCACAGCGGATTACATCTGGCATGGAGTACCGATCAGGAAAACTGGATACCGATAGGTCCTGAATTTCGCTTTCTTTTTAGCGACTACGGAAGATGGGGAAAAGAGAAAAGACTCGTCTCCCCGAATCTGATTCAATCTCAGGATGGAATCTGGCACTGCATCTGGAGCCTCAACGAATATGACGGAACTTTTGCCCATGCTCAATCGGCTGATTTGATTCACTGGAAACCCCAGACCTACCCCATTGTGATGGAAAA
>JBASYJ010000172.1:0-23282 GCA_049277435.1 Prolixibacteraceae bacterium | reverse complement strand
ATTTTCTCTTCCCATTTCATCTCTCCTTTAAGTTTTCAAACTCAATTTATCATATCAGTGTCCCCGCCCACGAGTTCCGAGTGTGGGGCGGCAAGATCCGGTTGTTTAACAACCGTTCATCTTGCCGTTTGCAGGAACGTGGCAAACTTTCAGCTTTTTCAACTATTGCCTACCTATTTTCATTCATCATTTAAACCTTAACAGCACAAAGTTAAACAGGCGATTTGGGCTTTACCTAACCTCACTATATTTTGATTAGGATGGTTTGAATAGGGGTAACTAACTTTATTGTGTAAATTTTCATTCATTAACATGGGTAAAATGTTGCTGGCAAATAACGCAGTCATCGTTTAATATTGGCGTGGAAATGAATGATTAGAAAAACGTTATTGAGAAGATTGACCAGGTAGATAAAAACGGGAAAACCGATTTTTGCAGTCCTTAGCAGGAGGTGAGAGATGGGAAACAAGGAGATCGAGAGGATACCACCTGAAAAAGCAGTGGAACTTTTGAAAAAAGACGGGATTGAAGTTACAGAAGAACAGGCAGAGATTATCCTGATTTTTTTATACGAAATGGCCGACATTGTAGTAGATCAATACATGGCTAAGCCGGCATAATTTTGTAAATTTACGGGGATAAGTTGTTGCATTAGTTCCACCTTTTTATTGTCAAATTATGAAAATTGCAGATTTATATATTCGGGTAAGTACCGATGAACAGGCAGATAGAGGTTACTCGCAACGTGACCAGGATGAAAGACTACATAAATACTGTGAAATAAATTCCATCCAAGTAAGAAAGGTAATATATGAGGATCATTCTGCAAAGACATTTAACCGTCCGGCGTGGTCAAAAATATTAGTTGACCTTCGAAAACATAGGGGGCATTCAGACCTTATCCTGTTTACAAAGTGGGATAGGTTCAGCCGTAATGCCGGAGATGCCTATCAGATGATAAGTACTTTGCGGCGGCTGGGAGTCGAGCCGCAGGCCGTTGAACAGCCACTGGACTTGTCCATCCCTGAAAATAAGATGATGTTGGCTTTCTACTTGGCAGCACCCGAAGTGGAAAATGACAGAAGAGCATTGAATACTTTTCACGGTATGAGACGTGCCAAAAAGGAAGGGCGTTGGATGGGTATTGCGCCCATAGGATATATCAACAGAATAACCGAATCAGGAAAGAAATACATCGCTCCTAAAGATATACAGGGAGATATTATGCGCTGGGCGTTCAATGAACTTGCCAATGGTAATTTCAATACCGAACAGATTTGGAAAATGGCAAAGGAAAGAGGCCTTATATGTAGTAAAAACAATTTTTGGGTGGCCATACGAAATCCTGTCTATTGCGGTATAATCTGTATTCCTAGATTTAAGGATGAAGAAAAATTCATGGTTCAGGGGCAGCATGAACCGCTAATATCTGAAGCCCAGTTTTATGCGGTTCAGGATGTATTGGATGGACGTAAAAGACTTAAACGAACCAAGATAATTGCCGATGATAACATTCCATTGAGAGGTTTTCTGGTATGTCCAAATTGTGGAAGGATGTTAACCGCTAGTGCCTCCAAAGGACGCAATCAATACTACCATTATTATCATTGTAGTTCCGACTGTGGCATTCGTTATAAAGCTCCTGAAGTCAATGCTAAGATGGTGGATGAAATCCGAAAGTATGTTCAACCGTTGCCCCGTCTTCAATTATTCAAAGAAGTAATTGTTAGCGTTTATAATGCTAAAACACACATCCAGCGCAACGAAGTTCAGCAATTGAAAATACAGTTGGAAGAGGCCAATAAAAGACTTTCAAAGGCAAGGGAACTGTTGCTCTGTGGGGACATTGAAGCTGATGATTACCGCACAATAAAAGCCGAAAGCGAAGAACGCATAAACAGGCTGGAGGCTAAATTATCAGCGTCGGTCACGGACACAACCAACATTGAACCCATATGGGATAAAGCTATCAGCAGCATTTCGCAATTGGATGTTTTGTATGAAAATGGAACTGTAACACAGAAAAGAAAAATCATTGGTTCGATGTTCCCCGAAAAATTGACTTTCGACGGATTTCAATATCGAACCACTCGGATCAATGAAGCATTGAATCTCATGCTGCTGATAAACAGCAAAATACAAGGCAAAAAAAATGGGACAAATCCATTAAATTTGGACTTGTCCCATCAAGTGACCCAGCTGGGGCTCGAACCCAGGACCCCATCCTTAAAAGGGATGTGCTCTACCTGCTGAGCTACTGAGTCATCCTCATGTGCAATTGTTTTTCAAATGCGGATGCAAAAGTATACTTTTCGATCTAAAATAACAACAAAATACAATAAGAATTTTATTTTAATTTTCAACTATCTAATAATCAAATCTAAATACCACATAAATCCAATATCCAATCAATAATTAAATTAATATTTTGAGCATTACTGCTTTTGAACCGTAAAAATTTAATCCGGATACGAACAATTGATTATTTTCGTCAATCGTTATGATTAAAAATTTATCGAAATACGCAATTACATTATAATATTCAGGATATGGAAATTCAAATGGTTGACTTGTACTCGCAGTACGAAAAAATAAAAACCGAAATCGATGCTGAAATCGAATCCGTCATTCGTTCCACAGTATTTGTAAAAGGTGGTAAAGTCGTTGAATTTGAGGAAAACCTGAAAAAATATCTGAACATTAATCATGTGATTACCTGTGGCAATGGTACTGACGCACTGCAGATTGCCTTGATGGCACTGAACTTAAAAGAAGGAGATGAAGTAATTACCACACCTTTCACATTTGTTTCAACCCTTGAAGTTTTAGCTTTGATGAAACTAAAACCGGTTTTAGCGGATGTCGATCCTGGCACCTTTAACATTAATCCGGAATTGGTAAAAAATTGCATTACCAGTAAGACGAAAGCCATCGTGCCGGTTCATTTATACGGACAGTGTGCCGATATGGAATCACTTAACAAACTGGCAGAAAAACACAAACTGTTTGTTATTGAAGATGCTTGTCAGGCTTTGGGAACCGATTATATCTTCAGGAATGGAGAAAAAGTTAAAGCCGGTACAATTAGCCACATTGCCTGCAACTCCTTTTTCCCGACAAAAAATCTGGGCGCTTATGGCGACGGAGGGGCACTTTATACGAATGACGATGACCTGGCTCAGAAAATGCGGTCAATTGCCAACCATGGCATGGGGAAAAGGTACTATTACCAGCAAATCGGATTGAATTCAAGACTCGATGCCATCCAGGCCGCCATTCTCGATGTTAAATTAAAATACCTCGACCAGTACGTTTCTGCCCGCCAACAGGCTGCAGCATTTTACGATCAGGAATTATCCGGAATTCAGGATTTAATACTTCCAAAACGTGCAACATTCAGTTCTCATAGTTTTCATCAGTACACCGTTCAGGTTCCTGAAAAAAGGGACGAACTTCAGAAACACCTTCAGGCAAAAGGAATACCTGGTATGATTTACTACCCGCTCCCACTTCATCTTCAGGAAGCATATCAATTCCTGAATTATAAAAAAGGAGATTTCCCCGTGGCCGAAAAACTTTCGGAACAAGTATTATCTTTGCCCATGCACACCGAACTGACCGAAGAACAGTTAAAATATATTGTTTCGGCAATCCGGGAATTCTTCAACTGATGGAAAAAACATTTTTCGCCCACGAAACTTCTGTAATCGATGCCAATTGCGAAATTGGTGAAGGAACCAAAATCTGGCATTTTTCGCACATCATGTCCAACTGCTTCATTGGATCACAATGTTCCATTGGCCAGAATGTCGTTATTTCTCCGGAAGTCAGGATTGGTAACCGGGTGAAAATTCAGAATAATGTTTCAGTTTATACCGGTGTGATATGTGAAGATGATGTTTTTCTGGGACCCTCGGCGGTTTTCACCAATGTGATTAATCCGCGGAGTGCCATCATTCGGAAAGACGAATATAAACCTACTCTCGTTCGCAAAGGAGCAACCATTGGAGCAAATGCAACTATTGTTTGCGGCATTACCATTGGCAATTATGCTTTTGTCGGAGCCGGAGCTGTGGTAACCAAAGATATTCCCGATTATGCCCTTGTTTTTGGAAATCCGGCGCGCCAAACCGGCTGGATGAGCGAGTACGGACATAAACTTAAATTCGGCTCCAACGGACTGGCTGTTTGTCCGGAAAGCAAAGAAAAATATCAACTGAAACAGGGAAAAGTTTCAAAAATCATTTAATTACAATTGAGTATGTTATCCGAAAAGAAAATACGTTTTGCCGTTATAGGCCAGGGACACATTGGCAAACGCCATGCTGAAATGATTGTGCGCAATGAAAATTCTGAATTGGTTGCTGTTTGCGATATCCGGACTCCGGAAGAATGTAAGGTTTCTTATCCTGAAGTTCCGTTTTTCGGTTCGATTGATGAACTGCTTGAAAAAGCAATCGATCTGGATGTTTTAAATATCTGTACCCCAAACGGATTACATGCAGAAATGTCTTTAAAAGCCCTTGACAAAGGATTGCACGTGGTTGTTGAAAAACCGATGGCATTGACTAAAACCGATGCTGAAAAGATTGTTTTCAAGTCGCTCGAGAAACACAAAACAGTATTCTGCGTGATGCAAAACCGTTATTCACCTCCGTCGGTCTGGCTGAAAAGTGTGATGGATCAGAATCTGCTCGGCAAACTGTTTCATGTCCAGGTAAATTGTTACTGGAACCGCGATGACCGGTATTATACCCGTAAAAACTGGCATGGTGATGCTAAGCTCGATGGCGGAACGTTGTTTACTCAGTTCTCGCATTTTATCGATATCATGTACTGGCTGTTTGGCGACATAAAAAACATTACCGGAACGTTTCGTGATTTCAACCACCAGACTTTAACTGATTTCGAAGACACCGGAATCGTGAATTTCGAATTTGTAAATCAGGGAATTGGTACACTAAACTATTCAACAGCTATTTACAACGAAAATCTCGAAAGTAGTTTAACCATTATTGGCGAAAATGGAACAATCAAAGTTGCTGGTCAGTATATGAATGAAGTGGTGTATTGCAACATCAAAGATTACGAAATGCCCAAACTCGAAGCAAGTGCACCACCAAACGATTACGGTCTGTACAAAGGTTCGGCTCAGAACCATCATTTGGTTATCGAAAATGTGGTGAATACGATCAATGGCAAAACGCCAATCAGCACCAATGCCCTGGAAGGATTAAAAGTGGTTGATATCATCGAACGAATCTATGCTGTTAGAGATCAGACATGGAAAAAGTAAATTCTGCTGAATACAACTGGTATGCAGTTTACGTGAAATCACGAGCCGAAAAAAAGGCTCAGGCTGAACTTCAGTACAAGGAAATCGAATCATTCCTGCCGCTTCAGCGAAAATTACGGCAATGGAGCGACCGCAAAAAATGGGTTGAAATACCACTAATTTCAGGCTATTTATTTGTACGGATCAGCCGGAAAGAATACGATTTTGTTCTTCAGTCAAATTTTATTGTCAGCTACGTCAGGTTCGAAGGCACTGCAGCTGTAATTCCTGAAAAGCAAATTGATTTTTTAAAATTGATGCTCAAACAAGCTTCAGTTGACATCGAAATCACTCAGGGAAGTTTTGAGCCGGGGCAAAATATTGAGGTTATTTCCGGACCACTGATCGGCCTTCAGGGAAAATTGGTCCGGATTAAAGGCAAAAATAAGCTGGCTGTAGAACTCGAACAGCTTGGGTATTCTGCTTTGGTTGAAATCATGATGGATGATGTTCGGATTGCTGAAACCGATCGTTCAGAAACAAAATAATCCATCCAAATCAGTTTAGAATCCGACAATTCGGTTCAGAATAATAAGCAGTCATTTTCTGGAAAAATACTTGCCTAAATTATAAGTATAAAAGCCTAAAGCCAAATCGTTGCAGTTTTCTACTTTTGAAGTTGACTTAATTAAAATCAACAGAACTTTTGCCGGCCATAAATTTGAATCCTGAAAAATTACAGGATATTCGGGTATAAAAGATCCTATCCCGCTCACAGGCAATTGTTCTCAGAAAATAAAGAATATGACGATAACCCAGTTAATCAGCGAAGCGATACGGGCGGCTATTTTAGCCGGTAAAACCATCAATGAAATATACGCATCGGCTGATTACAGCATTTCGATCAAGGCTGACCAGACACCGGTAACCCGCGCCGACCATCAGGCACACCAGATCATTTTAAAAGAATTAAATGCTACGAAACTTCCGGTCTTAAGTGAAGAAGGTGTCCATTTTGAATATTCAGAACGAAAAAACTGGCCTTTATTCTGGCTGGTCGACCCACTGGATGGAACTAAGGAATTTATCAAACGTACCGATGATTTTACCGTGAACATTGCCCTGATCGAAAAAAACAAATCCATTGGCGGCGTGATTTATTCGCCCGTTTCGACAGAACTCTACGTAGGCATTCCGGGGATTGGATCATATAAAATTGTAAATCCTGAAGATGACGACAGTTTCGAGTTGATTCAGGAAAAGGGAATAAAGCTACCGGTTGAACAGGTCAAAAATGAATACCGGGTAGCCATCAGCCGCTCACATTTGAATCCTGAAACTGAAGTTTATATCGAAAAACTAAAACAACAATACAGTGCAATCAGGTTTATTTTACGCGGAAGTTCGCTTAAAACCTGCATGGTAGCCGAAGGCACAGCCGATACTTATCCCCGGCATGGGAAAACAATGGAATGGGATACCGCTGCCGGACATGCCATCGCCAAAGCGGCAGGTAAAAATATTTACCATACCGATCTGAAAACTGAATTAACTTACAACAAGGAGAGTTTATACAATCCATATTTTATTGTACTATGACAGCAAACGGATTTATAGTATTGGCCATCATTGTACTCATGGTAATCGCCCTGGCCAAAGAAATAATGCGACCCGGACTGATCCTTTTTTCTGCCCTGATCATTCTGATGATACTTCAGATTGTTGATTCGAAAGAAGTTCTGGCAGGTTTCTCGAACAAGGGAATGATCACCGTGGCGATCTTGTTTGTCATCAGCGAGGGAGTTAAACAATCCGGCGCTTTAAACAGGTTTGCAACATTTATTTTACCCAGACGACGAGGCAAAATCAGGCTTTTATTTTTTCGTCTCATGTTTCCGATCTCATTCATTTCAGCGTTTCTGAACAATACTCCAATCGTAATTATATTTGCACCGATTGTTAAAAAGTGGGCCGAAAACCTGAACCTTTCGTCGCAAAAATTTCTGATTCCCTTGTCGTACGCCACCATCCTCGGCGGAGTTTGCACCCTGATCGGCACTTCGACCAACCTGGTTGTACACGGATTAATGCTTGAAAACGGATTTCAGGGTTTCAGCATGTTTGAACTGGGCAAAGCCGGTGTGATCCTGGCTTTTGTCGGCTACATTTACATGAGTTACATTGGCGTGCATTTATTGCCCGGAGAAAAAAACTTCATTCGTCGGCCACTTGCCGATCAAAAAGACTATTACTACGAATTAATCATTCCTGAAAATAGCCTTCTAATTGGCCAGTCGCTGAAAAACGGGAGAACGAAAGACCTGAAAGGATTCGATTTTATTGCGGTTGAACGCGATGGAAATAAAATTGAAGGCAAAGATCCTGATTTGGTTCTTAAGGCGAACGATCATATCCTGATTGCCGGAAAATCCAATGGGCTCGACATCATCAAAGATTTGAACTTTGTCCGGTTAAAAGGACTTGATTTGCTACACAATCAGATTAACACCACGGATTTAAAACAATACGAGGCAGTGCTGGCTCCCCGTTTCCCCGGAATAGGCAAAACAATCGTTGAATTCAACTTCTTTGATCATTATCAGGCCGTTATTGTAGCTGTACACCGGAATGGCGAACGCATCACCTCAAACCTAAGCAGCCTGAAACTAAAAGAAGGCGACAACCTGGTTTTGCTCACTACCGACCGGTTTATCAAAAACTGGGGTGATTCCAAAATATTCTATCTCACCACTTACATTGGCGATCACGATCAGAACAATGCCAAAAGCAAAAAATGGCTGGCACTCAGCATTTTGGTTTTAATGATTGCTGGAGCCAGTGCGGCCGATTATCTGCCAAAATTCGGCAACCTGAATACCGATATGTTCTTCTTTTCGGCCATTGCCGCCATGCTGATGATCTGGCTGAAAATTGTTCCCCATCAGAAATATACCAAAGCCATCAGCTGGGATTTACTGATCACCATTGCCTGTTCGTTCGGAATCAGCAAGGCCATGCAAAACTCCGGGGTTGCCGACGGAATTGCCCACACCACCATCGGTTTTGCCCGTAACTGGGGCCCGATTGGTGTTTTGGCATCCATCTATTTACTAACCAATATTTTTACTGAAGTTATAACCAACAACGCTGCCGCTGCAATTGCCTTCCCCATTTCGATGGCTGCAGCCCAGCAAATGGGTGTCGATCCAAAACCGTTTTTTGTAGCCATTTGTATCGCCGCTTCTGCCAGTTTTACCACCCCGATTGGCTATCAAACCAATTTAATTGTTCAGGGTATTGGAAACTACCGGTTTAAGGATTTTGTAAAAGTCGGACTTCCACTTAATTTTCTGATTTTTATTGTATCCATGTTTTTGATTCCGCTTTTCTGGAGTTTTTAGGAGAAAGGGGATAAAAACAAGATCTTCTTTATAAATTGTTTGCGTTAAAACACAAACATCGAAAACATTTTTCCGATTCACAAGATAAAGAATTGACTAATTCAGGCATTTTAAGCAATCGAATCACTTTGCCCGACGCATCAATAAGTCCTGAATTATGAAGCGCCCTGATTTCACGTGTAAGCGATGGCCTGTTCACTCCAAAGAACTGAGCCAGTTCTGTTTGAGTTTTTTGCATGACCAGCAGATCAGAGTTTTGTTCTTTTGCTTTTGCCAGCAGGTAAACAATGAATCGTTCCTTTAAAGATCTTTGAGAAATACATATAATTCGCTGATAAAGGTAGGAAGCACCTTCTGCAATTTGACCCAGATAGTTCCTGAGAAATTCATGATTGATCTTCATCATTTTAAGCACGTCTTCTTTTTCAATCTTTAGTACCTCAACATCAGTTACAGCGATAAGATCCATCGGATAAACGATATCAACCCCAAAAACCAAGGCCATAGAAAGTGTACTTGTGTCATGTTGCTCTGAAATACATAGAAAATTGCCATTCTTACACATGACTTCGCCTTTAATTGTTCCATGTATTAAGATGATCAGGCTTTTCTGATAAGAACCATTTCTGATAAGATATTCATCTTTCTGATAATTCTGAAAACTACAATTAATCTGATTAAACAATTCCGAAATATCAGTTAAACTCATCCCCTTAAATAGCGCACAATTCTTTATCTTCTGAAACTGTTCCATAAAACCTTAAAATTGGACCATTTGGTACCGTTAAAAGTTCAAATATCAATATTTTTTTCATTGGTGTCCGGTTAAAAATAGAATAAGATGATACAAACCTTTTAGTACAAAGATTTCAGCTTATATCGCCACTATGTAGCTCACTTTTCATTTTTCTGCTTGTCTACAAAAATTTGACGGTTACGCCACCTCTTTCCTTTGCAGCGTAGCAACTAAATATCTGTAGTTTACACATATATGATTTTATTAAAAGCAACGTAGTTGCGATATCTACGTGTTGAAATCTTTACCCGACAACATTGATTTTTTTTATTTAATTCACTAATTTCAGCTCCCTATTCTGACTAGACTATTACCAAACTGAAATTTCAATCTAAATTGCGTATTAATACCGATCAATAAGAGAGTCTTTAATATTATTTTAGCCCCCCTTAATTCACAACGAAAATCAAACAAATGACAGAATACAGTCTTTCGCATTTAAAGGAACTGGAAGCCGAAGCAATTCACATTATCCGTGAAGTTGCCGCTGAATTTGAAAATCCGGTAATGCTTTATTCCATCGGAAAAGATTCTTCCGTAATGGTTCGTCTGGCCGAAAAAGCATTTTACCCGGGAAAAGTTCCATTTCCTTTGATGCACATTGATTCAAAATGGAAGTTCAGGGAAATGGTTGAATTCCGCGACGCTTATGCAAAAGAAAACGGTTGGGATTTGATTGTCCATTACAACAAAGCTGCCTTTGAAGCCGGTGTCGGTCCGTTTACCCACGGAAGTAAAGTACATACCGACGTGATGAAAACTCAGGCTTTGCTCGAAGGACTGAACAAATATAAGTTTGATGCCGCATTTGGAGGCGCACGCCGCGACGAAGAAAAATCGCGTGCCAAGGAACGTATCTTTTCTTTCCGCGATAAGTTTCACCAATGGGATCCAAAAAATCAACGTCCCGAATTATGGGACATTTACAATGCACGCGTCCACAAAGGCGAATCTATTCGTGTATTCCCAATTTCGAACTGGACTGAGCTGGATATCTGGCAATATATCCGTCTGGAAAAAATACCAATTGTACCATTATATTTTGCAAAAGAGCGTCCGGTGGTAAATCAGGACGGAAACCTGATTATGGTTGACGACGAACGCATGCCAAAGGAAATCGCCGAAAAAGCTGAACTAAAAATGGTTCGTTTCCGCACACTGGGCTGCTACCCGCTAACAGGAGCTGTTGAATCGGAAGCTGATACAATTGAGAAAATCGTGGAAGAAATGATGACGGTAACTGTTTCTGAACGAACCACCCGTGTGATCGATTTTGATCAGGACGGTTCGATGGAACAGAAAAAACGTGAAGGGTATTTCTAGAAACCCGGAACGGGTTTAATTTGAATAATCGTGGGTTACACCCACGGAAGGCGAAACAAATGTGACCTCAGCCCTGTAAGGGCTGAATATTATTAAAAAAGTTTCTTATTTCCTTATAACATGACAGAAAATAATCAAAGTATATCCACGGTGAATTCTCCAAATGGAGAAACAAGAGGAACATTGGATATCAATACCTATTTGGATCAGGACGAAAAGAAAGATTTGTTGCGCTTGCTTACCGCAGGTTCGGTTGACGATGGAAAATCAACTTTAATCGGACGTCTGCTGTTCGATAGCAAAAAAATATACGAAGATCAGCTTTCGGCTCTCGAGCGCGACAGCAAACGGGTTGGCCATGCCGGTGAGGAAATCGACTATGCGCTGCTTCTCGACGGATTAAAAGCTGAACGCGAGCAAGGAATCACCATTGATGTGGCTTACCGCTATTTCTCGACAAACAAGCGTAAATTCATCATTGCCGATACTCCCGGGCATACACAATATACCCGGAACATGGTTACCGGAGCATCAACCGCCAACCTGGCCATTATCCTGATTGACGCAACCAAAGGAGTAATTACACAAACCCGCCGGCATACCTTTTTGGTTTCATTGCTCGGAATAAAACATGTGGTTTTAGCCGTGAATAAAATGGACCTGGTGAATTATGACCAGAAAGTATTTGATGAAATCGTTGCTGAATACAAGGCATTTATCACACAGCTTGATGTTCCGGATGTAAATTTCATACCGATCGCAGCACTCAAAGGCGAAAATGTAGTTGAACCAACAACCTTGATGCCCTGGTATCACGGGAAAAGCATGCTCGAATTTTTGGAGTCGGTACACATCAGCAGTGACCGTAATTTCGAAGACATGCGTTTCCCGGTGCAATACGTACTTCGCCCCGACCTCGATTTCCGCGGTTTCTCTGCTCGGGTAGCTTCAGGAATTATCCGGAAGGGTGAAGAAATCATGGTGCTGCCTTCACGAAAAAAATCAAAGATTAAAGAAATAATTACATACGATGGAAACCTTGATGAAGCCTTTCCCCCACAATCGGTAACCATTACGCTGGAAGATGAAATCGATATTTCGCGTGGCGACATGTTGGTTTATCCGGATAATCTGCCCCGCATCGAACGTCACTTTGAAGCCATGCTGGTTTGGATGGACGAAAATCCGATGGACCCAAACATGCAGCTTTTCCTGAAACATGCCAACAATACAACCCGGGTAAAACTGGATAAAATTCAGTATAAAATTGACGTCAATTCGCTTCAAAAATCATCGATCGACCATTTCGAACTGAATGAAATCGGACGGGTAGTTTTGACAACCAATAAAGCGATCTACTTCGATCCGTACAAAAAAAACCGCAGTACCGGCTCATTTATCCTGATCGACCCGATTACCCACAATACAGTGGCTGTCGGAATGATTATCGACAAATTAAATCCGGAAGATCTTCCATCGAAAATTATGGATGAAAACACTCTGGAAGCCAATAAACTCCGGATTCATAAAGGGGAATGCCTGATTGCGGATGCACAACGCGAAAAACGGTACAACCAGAAAGGAACCACTTTGTGGATCACCGGATTGCACGGTTCAGGAAAAAATGAGCTGGCATTTACGCTTGAAAAAGAATTATTCGATGCCGGGGCAACGGTCGTTTTACTCGATGGAAGTTCAATCCGGCTGGGACTTTCGAATGAGTTGGATTTTTCACCGGCCGATCGTGCTGAACATCTTCGCCGAGTGGCACACATCAGCAAACTATTAAACGACCAGGGAATTATCACCATTTGCTCGTTTATTTCTCCTGATGAAAACATCCGCAAACAGGTTGTTCAGATTATCGGAGAAGACCGTTTCAAACTCATTCACATGGATGCTGATCTGGAATTCTGTAAAAAGAATAAACCCGAATTGTACCAGAAATTCGAAGAAGGTTTAGTAGCAAACCTTCCCGGAGCAGATTTAAATTATGTTGCACCTGAAAATCCAACTCTGGTACTTCGTCCTGAAAACAGGGCTCAGAATGCGAAAACAATTATGGAATATCTGGCCGATTATAAAATTTTCCCAATCGTATAAGTTTGGAAAAACTTTGAAACGAATATTCAAAAGACTCTGAAATGGGTCTTTTGTTGTTTTAAAGAAAGTTGAAAATTCCATGTAAATACAAGTTAATTTTCGGAACTTTGAAAACATAACCAAATCAACGCAAATTTTGAACCCACCCGCTCATTTTCTGATAACCACACTGTTTTCCTTCATTTCCATTTTTGGATTTTCACAGGAATGGAAAAACCTTAAATCATACAAAAAGGCAGAAGGCACTGAACTCCTGAATAAAGGAAACTGGTTAAAAAAAGACAGAAAAAGACAATCTGATATCTGGTTAAATGCCTGCAGGTATAATCTGGGAACTGAAAATGGGAATGCGAAATACGAGTCGATCAGCCAGATTCGCGATTTCTATCATTTTTTTGATCAGGAAAGAAAAATACAGGGCCACGAAATACAATGGATGGGAATCGCAGCGATAGCGGCCGGTCAACTATCGATATTGGATCACCGTTTGATCCGGTCCCTCTTTGTCAGAAACCGCGAAATAGTTGAATTTGCACATGAAGGTTCGGCAACCGTTTTTGCATTTTCGTTTCCTGAATTAAAAAAGCTTTATTTCTCCGGAAGAATTATTGTCGGAAACGAAGCCAATGACTGGGATTTAAAACATGGAATGACTGAACAATGCGAGGTTCTTGAACCGTTGTACCACCAACTTTCAGGAAAGGCAAAACACCGGCTGGAGAGAATGGCCCAGGGAAAAGGAATTTATGGAATGGGTGTTCCAAAAGAAATCAGGTACACCGGTCACATCGAAAATTGCCGGGAACGATACGAGCACGGGCTCAGTAAGTTGATTCCATATTGCAGCAAACGAAACTGACTACTCTCCTTTCCGGATAATTTCCAAAGCCTCTTTCACGTGTTTTTGTGGCGAAAGCTGCGAATTAAAAACATGAATCAACTGGCCTTCAGGATTAAAAACATAGGTAACCCGGCCAGGTAACAATCCGAATAAATCAGCCGGAACGCCCAGCCGTTTACGAAGTTCGTTACCGGTATCGGATAGTAAAGAAAACGGAAGATTGTATTTTTTCCTGAAGTTGGCATGCGATTCAGGATTGTCGGCACTCACTCCAAAAACCACCGCCCCGGCATCGACCAGCTCGCCAAATGAATCGCGAAAGCTACAGGCTTCACGCACACATCCGGGAGTATCATCTTTTGGATAAAAATAGAGAATCAGAAATTTACCCTTGACCAGTGAAATATCGATCGGAAAATGGTTATTGTCATTCAAAATGAAGTGTGGTAAATAATCGCCAATTTCAAGTTTCTTCTCTGCCATAAAATTTGGTTTCAATTAAGTTAAAATCCCAGGCAGGAAATCCGGAGAAAGCTCATTTAAGCTACAATACTTCCTTAATAGCAATGGTAATATCGTTAACATGCTGAACTCCCATTCCTGTCCATTGAATTTTACCATCCTGAAACAAGATAACAGCAGGAATGTTTCGGACCTTGCATGAATTGGCGATATCGGGATAGTGATCGACGTTCACTTTAACGATTCGGATGTTCTTTTTATACTGATCTTTGATTTCTTTTAGAACTGGTGGCATCATGCGGCAGGGCACACACCAGTCGGCATAAAAATCGACCAGGACGGGGGTCGAAGATTTTACGATATGGAAGAATCTTCTATTCACTCCTGATTTCCTTCTTTTTTATAAAACTACCGGCCAGGTCACCCAGCAGATATCCCATGGCCGCACCCCAAAGCGTCGAAAGGTACCAAACCGATTGTATCGGGCAGGTTCCGGAGGAGCAGCCAACGAATTTCCAGTACATGAATCCGCCAGCTGCACCAAGTACTGTAGCGATTATTTTAATCCTTAATATGTTTTTCGTATTCATAAATGATCATTTAATGTAAAAAAACAAAAGGAGAAACGATTGGTTCATCGAAGCGAAATAGATAATAAATATTGACCATAGATATTCTATATACCGCACCGGTAAACAAATCAAATCTCCCTGAGATTATTTTAAATTTAATTGCTTTTATTATTGAATAAATTCCTGACGGATTGGATTAAAGCTGTCGATTAACCTGGCTGTTGGCGTTAACAAACGCACCGAATGTTTCTGATCTGAAGCTACAGAAAACATGTCTCCGGCTTTTAAATGCTGATCGGGTTCGCCTTCGCACACAAAAATAACTTCGCCTTCAGCCACATAACTGGTTTGTTCGTGAACATGCCAGTGAACAGGTTCCGCTTCAGCCCAGGGACCATCCGAAAAATCAACAATCACGGTCATCAGGTTCGGCGTATAAATGATCCTGCGTTCCAAACCCGGACGTACGACTTCAACTTTACTTTCTTCAAATTTTACTACAGGCATACTATTTGGGTTAAATTATTGAATTATAGAATTATAGTACGGACAGGACATGTCCTGTCCGTACTATGTAAAGAACAATCATTTCTATTTAATTGCCTTTTTGATTTGCTTTTCATTCAGATCACCCTGGTAGACCAAAATAGAATAGTTCAGGATCAAAGGTTGATCAAATGGAATGGAAACGGGTTGACGTCCGGGGAAAGCAGCATTCTGCATGCTGGCTTTATTGCGGATAATCCAGCTGGTAGAAGAACCGGGATTTGACGGAAAATTGTAAATCAAGATTCCGCCTTCCTTACCGTTTTTAAGAACCGAACCTGAAATTTTCATGTAATTTCCGGCTTCGAGTGCCAGGTTTGTTGGTTCAACCGCACCATTCTGACTTGAAAAGACAACATCTTCAGGTAACTTCATTCTCACTGAAAAACCACCATAAGCTTTTTCATCATCCGACCCCCCGATTTTTATTCTATCGGTAAGTGCTTTCAGCTTAATTTCGAAATCCAGTCGGCGGTAATTGCCGGTTCTGGGATGAATCTTTATTTTGGTCTGCTCCCGAATATAAGGCTCCGCTCCATCTTTCCATAATGGCGATTTCCAATCCACGTCAGCAATGATCAATCCGTTTCCTTGTTGAAGGCGGTATTCAAAATTGGTAACTTTCTGTTCAAAATCAGTCAGTTCCCAACCATCCGAAACTTGTTTGTTATTGATCAGGATCTGATGCCAGGCCCAGAAAATTCCGCGGTGATGAAGATGATCGGCCGGAAAATCTTCGGTTAACCGGGTTCCATCAGGGCCGTAAAGCGGATGAAGGTAATTGCATCGGTTGTATTTTCCTTCCAGGTTCTTCGGACTTTTCTGATAAAAGAAGATACTATCGCTTCCTTCCAGAAACAGAAATCCACCCTCTTTGACCACCATATTGATCTGTGCCGAAACGGTCAACGAAAAGAGTACGACCGGCAAAATCAGAATTCGTTTTAGCATTTTTTCAGTATTAAAGTATCGGTTTTGAACTGCGAAAATAATCAGATGCTTTTATTTCATCCGGCAATCACAAAATACTTCAAAAAATCAGGAATAAAAAACTCTCTGGAGATTATCCAGAGAGCCTTTCAATTTATTACAGGAATATTGATTAAAGTTTGGGTTCCCAGCCCTTTTCGTATTCACGGCCCCAAAGTTTCATGCCATCTTTATCGCTGATGTATCCGTTTTGAGCATTTACTTCAAAACTTTTATTTATCCGGTAGGCAATATTCGAATAATGAACCAGCATCTGGCTGATTGCACCTTCCTCAATTGGCGAATTCAGTTTGGTTTCTTTGCCTCGGATCACATTGAAAAAATTGGACACGTGTCCGTCAGTCATGTCTCCACCGCCGCCAAGCGCAGTTCCGGCTTCGCTGCCCGAAGATTTACTGTCTTTAATCTTTTTGCCCATCCGGTCATAAAGTGTATAACCTTCCCGGTTCACAAAAACAGTTCCTTCACTTCCGTAAATAATTGTTCCGCGGTCCGATCCGTAGGTGTTGTATCCATTACGGCTTTTACCATCCCATTCAATAATTTTATTTCCCGGGAACCGGAAACTGGCCATCATGGTATCGTACATTTCCCAGCCATCGTTCTTGAAATGTCGTTTTGCTGCTTCAACGGCAACATATTCAGGATATTTTACCTGAAGAGCCCAGCGGGCAACATCCAATTCGTGAGTGGCATTGTTTCCGGCTTCGGCTGTTCCCCAGTTCCAGCCATACCAATGCCAGTTATAATCCCAGGTATTGTCGTTGTACTCCACATGCGGAGCAGGTCCCTGCCATAAATTCCAATCCAAACCTTCAGGAACCGGTGCTTTCTTCTGAACAGGCACCTCGCCGCGATTATTCGAGTAAAAAGCCACTGCCTTGTACACATCACCAATCACTCCTTTATGAATTTCAGCAATAATTTCCTGAGTTTCACGGGCCGATCGCTGCTGATTACCCATCTGCACAACCTTGCCGTATTTTTTTGTGAATGCAACCAGCAATTCACCTTCGCGCGGGTTGTGACTGCAAGGTTTTTCGATGTACACATGTTTGCCGGCATTCATGGCCATCCAGGTTCCCGGAGCATGCCAGTGGTCGGGTGTGGCATTAAAAATGGCATCCACACTCTGGTCATTCCAGACTTCGTGAATATCATTCACCAATTTTGCTTTTCCGGAGACTTTACCATCCAGATCCTTGCCCACCCGTTCACGCTGTTTTTTCATCACATCGCAGATGTATGCCACATCAACATTGTTGTTTTTATCCTTAAGTGCAGCATAATAAGCCCCGACACGACGGCCGCAACCCATCAATGCAACATTTAAGCGGTCATTGGCGCCAACAATCCGCGAATAACTTTTAGCACTGAAACCTGAGGCCATTCCACCAAAAGCTACTCCGGCAGAACCTACTGCCACATTTCTTAAAAATTCACGACGATTTGTACTCATGTTATTTGGTTTAGTTCTGATTATAGTTTTCTGATTTTCAAATTTCTGAATTTAACCTGATCGTTGTGGTATTGCAGCAGAACCGGAGATTCCTTCACCATTCCGAAATCTTTGAAATCAGCATATTTGCTGCGAGCCACAAGCGCTTTATAAATATTGGAGCCACGTACATACTCAACAACTTTTACTCCATTCAAATAATGCTCAACCCGGTTATCCGGATAAACGACTATGCGGCCAATATTCCATTCGTTGGCCGGTTTGGTGAAACGCTCCTGTTTATCTGCCGGAATCAGGTCATAAAGCGAACCCATGGTCCGGTTTCCAACCACGCCCATTTTAGCGTCCGGATGCCGTTTGTCGTCCAAAACCTGGTATTCGAGTCCGATTGAAGGACCACCATTGCCTGTAAAATATTTCACCCCGCTGTTTGCTCCTTCAGCAAAATTAAATTCGAATTGTAAATCGAAAGCCGAGAATTTTTCGTCGGAAACAATATCCATTCCTTTCACCGGATTGTCCGGACGGTTAGCAACGGTCATGAGGGTTCCGTCAACCACCTTCCAGCCTTCAGCCGGGAACTGTTCCATGCCAACACCTTTCCAGCCCTGGGTGGTTTTGCCATCGAAAAGCAAACTCCAGCCCTGTTCTTTTTCGGCTTTACCCAGATTGTTCGGAAGAAGGTTCACCACAAAAACATCTGGCGTTTCTGTCGCTTTAATTCCGGTGGTCTTAATCCTGATATTTTTCCATTTGATTTGTTTTCCGGGTTGATCATCTTTTCCAATCGCATGTACCTGAAGGGCAAGCAATCCGCTTGAAGTCATATCGTCGATCAGATACGAAACCGGAACACCATTGAGCCAGGTACGAATGCTGTTTCCGACACATTCGATGCGGTAACGGTTCCAATCGCCCAATTTAAATGCTGATTTGGCAGCCGGATTTAATTCGTTGGTATACAACCATCCGCGACGGGCTTCGTCGTAAATTCCACCGCTCCATGCACGGATCGAAGGATCAACTTCACACTGATAACCATGTACCCGGCCATTCATCACATCAGGTTTGCTGATGCTCCGAAATTGTATTCCTGAATTCATTTCATTGTCGACCAGCAGATCAACTTCAAAAATGAAATCACCATAATCTTTGTCTGTTGCTAAAAATGAATTGGGAGTATCCGAAACTGTGGTTCCAACAATTTCGCCATTTTCGACGGTATATTTGGCCTGACCGTTCAGTTGGTGCCATCCGCTTAAATCTTTGCCGTTAAAAAGTGATTGCCACCCGTCATTGTTCTGGGCAAAACCTGCTGAAATCAGCATCAGGAAAGCGAATACAAGTTGTAACTTTCTCATGTGTAAATTGGTTTATTTGGTTAAATTTGTCGTTTCCGTGTGCGATAACGGAAAACAAATTTAGAAATTAAAATGAATTGTGTATTCATGTTATTGAGCAGAATCTAATTGATCCCTACTTTTACAGAAAACACTATTTATGCAGTTGATGATATTAAAAATTTCAAATTATTGTCTGGAACTGCTTTTTTTACTTTTGACTTTTTACTTTTGACTTTTCGCTTTTGACCTGACACCATGAAAATCATCATTCTGATCGTTTACGGAATTATTTTACTGGGAATTGGAATCTATTCCTTCCTGAAAATCAAAACTCCATTTGATTATTTTCTTGCCGGAAAACGGACCGGAGTCTGGCAGGTTTCTGGTAGTCTGATGGCAACAATCCTTGGTGGTTCTGCAATTTTGGGAACCATCGGTCTGAGCGAAAATCAATCCTGGGCATCTTCCTGGTACATTTTGTCGGCAAGTCTCGGATTATTCGGACTGTTACCAATCGTTGGAAAAGTATACCAGCAAGGAAAATTCACTTTGCCCGAATTGATTGGCCAGTATTATGGCGAATCGGCGCGTAAAGTCACCTCGCTCATTATTCCGGTTGCCTGGCTTGGAATTGTGGCTGCTCAAATCATCGCCGGAGCACAAATTTTGGTTAGCTTTTTCAATGTCAGCTATTCTTCCGGAGTATTTCTGACCGGCATTATTTTCATCGTTTACACTTACATCGGTGGCCAGATCTCGATCATGAAAACCGACCTGTTTCAGGCTGCGTTTATTCTGATTGGAGTGGTGATCACTGCCATTGTTATCCCTCATGAAAACAGTCGCGCTTTGCCAAATTTTGCCGGTCAGTTTCCATTTAACAGCCACTTCTCGCCTTTCGATCTGTTCATCATGATTCTGACTTTTTCCAGCACTTTTGTCGTTGGCCCCGACATTTATTCGCGTGTTTTTTGCGCAAAAGATTCAAAAACCGCCTTCCGGAGTGTTTTGATAGTTGCTGTAATTCTCATCCCATTCGCATTTGTACTTTCATACATTGGAATTTACGCGGCAACATTTCATCCGGGAGAACAACACAGTTCGGCACTGGTTAATCTGGCCAGCATTTATTTGCCTGATTGGGCTTCAGGGATTTTGGTAGCAGCACTGATTTCGGCCGTACTTTCAACGGCATCCACCACCCTTCTGACTTCATCCATGATTTTAACCGAACTATTCAACAAAGACATCAACAATCAGAAATCGTACAAACAAACCAAACTCCTGCTGATTGTTATTGGAATTTTCAGCATGATTATTTCACTCAAGATTACCTCCATCGTTTCATCGCTTTTACTTGCCCTGTCTTTTTATTCCGGAGCATTTATAATTCCCATGATAGCAGCGCTTTTCAATTTGCCTTTCAACAAAAAATTCAGCATTACGGCGATGGTTTCGGGTGGGATTCTGGCGTTAGCCGGAAAACTTTTGATGACTTTTGACCATGCTGAAATTGGCCAAATTGTACTGATTTCAGGATTTGCTGTGAATGCATTGTTGATTTTTTTACCTTTCAGAATAAAAACAAAGAATAAAATAGTGCTATGAAATCACTTGTACTCGAAAAATACAATGAATTTACGTTAAAAGAAACCGAAATTCCGGAGTTAAAACCCGGTTGGGTATTAATTAAAGTTGAAGCCTGCGGCATTTGCGGAAGCGATGTACACGGAATGGACGGAAGTACCGGCCGACGTCAGCCACCGGTAATTATGGGGCACGAAGCTTCAGGAATTATTTCGGAAATTACGCCGGAAGTTGCCGGATGGAAAGTTGGTGACCGGGTCACATTCGATTCGACTATCTCGTGTGGCGAATGTTTCTATTGCCAGCGAGGTGAAATCAATTTATGCGATAACCGCCGTGTACTGGGCGTTTCGTGCGACGAATACCGGCAGAACGGGGCCTTTGCAGAGTTCGTCGCAGTTCCGGCGCATATTCTGTATGCTATTCCTGAAAACATTAAATTCGAACAGGCTGCCATGATCGAAGCCGTTTCGATTGCCGTCCACGCTGCGGCAATCAGTCCGGTTCAGGCCAATGATACCGCGGTGGTAATCGGTTGCGGAATGATTGGACTGTTGTGTGTTCAGGCATTAAAAGCTGCCGGTTGCAAAAAAGTGATTGCTATCGATCAGATTGACGAAAAACTTGATCTTGCCCTCAATCTTGGTGCCGATCTGACAATAAGATCAGGTGATCCGGAATTAATAAAAAAAGTGTTGAATGAAACATCTCAACGTGGTGCTGATCTGGTTCTGGAGGCAGTTGGAATAGAGCTAACCGTGAACCTGGCTGTTGATTGCACCCGAAAAGGTGGAACGATTACACTCATTGGTAATCTGGCCCCTGAAGTTAAATTTCCGCTTCAAAAAGTGGTTACCCGCCAATTAAAAGTACAGGGTTCCTGCGCTTCAGCCGGAGAATATCCGCTTTGCCTGGAATTAATCGCTTCAGGAAAAATAAAAGTAGATGATTTGATCAGCAAGGTGGCACTGCTTGAAGACGGGAACGAATGGTTTCACCGGTTGCACAACAAAGAAGCCGGGCTGATGAAAGTGATCCTGAAACCCTGAACGTAGTGATCAGTTTTCAGTTTTCAAAATAATTTGTTTCGGGTTACGAGATACGTGTTGCGAGTTAGAAACCCGGAACCCGAAACTCGAAACAAACAATATAGAATTGAAATCATAACTAACTAAACTATAACCAATCATGACCATCAACGTTGCCATTATCGGTTGTGCAAAAATTGCACATTTGCACGCCAAAGCTATTCTTCAAATTCCTGAACTTTCATTTAAAGCAGTTTGGAGCCGCACTCCTGCTTCAGCACAAAAATTTGTGGATGAGTACGAAGTAAAATCCTATTCATCAATTACTGATATGATCAAGACGGAAAATATTCAGATGGCAGTAATTTGCACAGCACATCCGTATCATGCTGATCCTGCTGTTGAAGCAATGGAAGCAGGTGCCCATGTTCTAATCGAAAAACCGCTAGCATCAACTCTTCAGGATTGCGATTTGATTATCGAAACTGCGAAGCGTACCGGACGAAAAACCGGAGTGATCAGTCAGCGACGCTTTTACCAGCCCATTGTACGAATGAAAAAAGCCATTGACTCAGGAAAAATCGGGACTCCCATGCTGGGAACTGTTCAGATGCTGGGATGGCGCGACCGCTCTTATTTTGAGGGCGATGCCTGGCGCGGAACATGGAAACAGGAAGGCGGTGGGGTTCTGGTAAACCAGTCGCCTCACCCACTCGATTTGTTGCAATGGCTGATGGGTGATATTGACGAAGTTTTCGGCTATTGGAGCAACATCAATCACCCGTACATCGAAGTGGAAGATACAGCGGTAGCGCTAATCCGTTTCAAAAATGGCGCATTGGGAAATATTCTGGTTAGCAATTCGCAAAAGCCCGGTATCTACGGGAAAGTACATATTCATGGCAGCAATGGCGCTACTGTTGGCGCTCAGCCTGAAGGAGGAGCTATGTTTATCGCCGGAAAAACAACCATCGCCGAACCGCCAAAACTTGATCTCTGGACAGTTCCTGGCGAAGAACATCTGCTAGAAGAATGGAATAAAGAAGACAGCGAAGAATTCTTTTCGGTGGACTCGATGACCTGGTATTTTAAACTTCAGATTGCCGATTTTGCACAGGCAATTCTAAATGATACTGAACCAATAGTAACAGCAGAAGAAGGTCGCAAAACCGTTGAATTATTTACTGCCATTTACCGCTCACAGCGCGATGGGAAACCGGTAAAATTCCCTTTGCAGCCGGAATATGACCGAGAGGACATGGATGGAAGATTAGCCTAATTTTTCAAGAATATCTATTCACGGACAGGTCATGACCTGTCCCTACGATTTGGAATAATAATGGCAATTACAAATCGGAATGATTTTTAAATTCCGGAATATATTTGAAATTCAATCGAAAAGCTAATTCATCGAATCATAGTATGGTCACGTAGATTCAAGTCACAAATGCGACAAATCAATTTAAAGCTGCAAAAAAGATTTCAGACGGCGTTTTAAAATTCAACTTTTCTCTTGGCCTTCTGTTTATCTTATTCTGTACCAGTTTTATATATTC
>JBASYJ010000171.1:0-14937 GCA_049277435.1 Prolixibacteraceae bacterium | reverse complement strand
TATTTTCCTGACTTTCTTTTCTCCTTCAGGATATGAAATCAGGAAAAACTACGAATTGGCCGATTACATTTGTTATTTGCCTGCCGATACAAAAAAGAATGCAAAAAAGCTGATTGATCTGGTTCAGCCCAAACTTGTTTTCTTTGTGAAATACGAATTCTGGTACCATTACATCAGCGAATTAAAAAAGCGCAACATCCCGTTATTTCTGGTTTCAGCCATCTTTCGCGAAAATCAACAGTTTTTCAAAAATTCGCCGTGGGGTAAATGGTACCGCCAGATGCTCTTTGGTTTTGAACATTTTTTTGTTCAGGACGATCAATCTGTCGAACTTCTGAAATCCATTGGAATTACCAATACCACCAGAGCTGGAGATACCCGTTTCGACCGGGTTGCCGAAATTGCTGCAAACGGGAAAAACATTCCACTGGTTGAACATTTCAAAGGAAGCAGTCAGCTGGTTGTTGCCGGAAGCACCTGGAAACCCGATGAGGAAATTCTGGCGCAGTACATTCACAGCCATCCTGAAACTAAATTTGTAATTGCCCCGCACGAAACCAAAAGCGGAAATATCGACCGGTTGATAAGTCTGTTGAAAAGTAAGGCAATATGTTACACGGCGGCAACAGAAGAATCAGTTATGAACAAACAGGTTTTGATTGTTGATACCATTGGAATACTTTCATCGATCTACCGGTATGCCGATATCGCATACATCGGCGGAGGTTTTGGAGTTGGGATTCATAATACGCTCGAGGCTGCAATATTTGGGATGCCCATCCTCTTTGGCCCGAATTACCTCAAATTTAACGAAGCAACCACGATGGTCCGACTGGGTGTGGCTTTTCCGATTCATGACTATCCTACTTTCGAAAACACCTTGAATACACTTCTGAATGACCTCGAAAAAAGAAATCTGATCAAGTCGGAGTGTACAAAATTTACCAAACAAAACATAGGAGCAACACAAATTATACTAAACAAGGTTTTCAACAATTCCGAAAAATAAAACATCCGATTATCTTCTTTCGGACTACATCTCCAAACTGCTTGAACTCAGCTACATTCCGGCAAACAGAATTAGAATTTTCAGATAAAAAGTTTTTGTTTTTGTAAACTTTTTTGCTTTACAAAATACTTACACGTCTATAATACAGCATATTAACACAATTACGTTGATAACTTTTGATTTTTTTTCTAAATTATGTATTCAATATTTTGAACACATAACCTATATTGCATACAGCAAAAATAACGACACGTGCGTCAAAATTCCGCCACGTTTCCAACCGATTAATAATTATTAAAGCACAAAAATTTTTGGTTTATGGCATTTAACAACATTGCAATTGAGCCCCAAACGGGCAAAAAAACTTACTCCCAGGATGAGGCTTATCAGGCTTCACTCGAATACTTCAAAGGAGATGACCTTGCTGCAAGGGTCTGGGTTAATAAGTATGCTCTGAAGGATTCGTTCGGCAACACATACGAACGTACTCCTGATGATATGCACCGACGCCTCGCTTCGGAAATTGCAAGAATTGAACGTAATTATGAAAATCCAATGACCGAAGATGAAATCTTTGCTCTCCTGAAAGATTTCAAATACATCGTTCCACAGGGTGGACCTATGACTGGTATTGGAAACGATTACCAAATCGCTTCGCTGTCCAATTGTTTTGTAATCGGAAATGAAGGAAATTCTGATTCCTATGGCGGGATCATGAAAATTGACCAGGAACAGGTTCAATTGATGAAACGTCGCGGTGGTGTTGGACACGACCTTTCGCACATCCGTCCAAAAGGATCGCCGGTTAAAAACTCAGCATTGACTTCAACCGGAATCGTACCATTTATGGAACGTTATTCCAATTCGACCCGTGAAGTTGCCCAGGATGGACGTCGTGGAGCGTTGATGCTTTCTGTGTCGGTTAAACATCCGGATGCAGAATCGTTTATTGATGCCAAACTGGAACAGGGAAAAGTTACCGGGGCAAACGTATCGGTAAAGATTCACGACGACTACATGGAATCAGTTGAAGCTGGTTTAAGCTACAAAACTCAATATCCGATTGAGTCGAAAAACCCGGTTTTTACCAAAAATATTGATGCTAAAAACCTTTGGAAAAAAATCGTGCACAATGCCTGGAAATCGGCTGAACCTGGAATTCTTTTCTGGGATACCATCATTAGAGAATCGGTGCCTGACTGTTATGCCGATCTGGGATATAAAACCGTATCGACCAATCCTTGCGGCGAAATTCCACTTTGTCCATACGACAGCTGCCGTTTGATCGCTGTTAATCTGTACTCGTATGTCGAAAATCCATTTACTCCTCAGGCAAAATTTAATTTCGACCTGTTTAAACAGCATGTTGGAGTTGCCCAGCGCATGATGGACGACATTATAGACCTGGAACTTGAAAAGATTGACGGAATCCTCGGTAAAATTGATGCCGATCCTGAAAACGAAGATATTAAACACATCGAACGTGAGATGTGGAAAAAGATTCAGACCAAAGCAAAAGAAGGAAGACGTACCGGCGTTGGTATTACTGCCGAAGGCGATATGCTGGCTGCTCTGGGTTTACGTTACGGAAGCGACGACGCAACTGATTTCAGTGAAGAAATCCACAAAACAGTGGCATTGGCTGCCTATCGCTCATCAATCAACATGGCTAAGGAACGTGGCGCTTTCACCATTTACAATACCGAACGCGAAAAAAACAATCCAATGATCAAACGTCTTCGCGCTGAAGACGAAGAAATGTATCAGGATATGGTAAAATACGGTCGCCGGAATATTGCATTGCTGACCATCGCTCCAACCGGAACCACCAGCTTGATGACCCAGACCAGCTCAGGGATCGAACCGGTATTTATGCCTGTTTACAAACGTCGCCGGAAAGTAAATCCAAACGATAAAAATGTAAAAGTCGATTTTATCGATGAAGTTGGCGATTCTTGGGAAGAATATGTGGTTTTCCACCATAAATTTCAGGACTGGATGGAAGTTAACGGATTTGAACTGAAGAAAAATTATCCGCAGTCTGACCTGGATGCCATGATTGCCAAATCGCCATACTACAAAGCTTCATCAAACGATGTTGACTGGATGAACAAAGTCCGTATGCAGGGAAAAATCCAGAAATGGGTCGATCACTCCATCAGTGTAACCATCAACCTTCCGGCTGAAGCTGACGAAGAACTGGTAGGAAAACTGTATTTCGAAGCCTGGAAGAGCGGGTGTAAAGGGGTAACCGTTTATCGCGATGGTTCCCGTTCCGGAGTGCTCATCTCGAACAAAAAAGAAGATGAAGTTGCGGAAACAAAACCGGATAGTATTTTCCCAACCAAGCGGCCAATCGAACTTGAAGCCGATGTTGTCCGCTTCCAGAATTCGAAAGACAAATGGGTAGCTTTCATTGGAACCATTGGCGGACAACCTTATGAAATTTTCACCGGGTTATCGGATGACGAAGACGGAATTTTACTTCCACGTTCGGTTGTCAGCGGGAAAATTATCAAAAATGTAAATGCTGACGGTACAAAACGATACGATTTCCAATACACCAACAAGCAAGGATACCGCACAACGATTGAAGGACTTTCCTACAAATTCAATCCGGTATTCTGGAACTATGCCAAACTGATTTCAGGAGTGCTGCGCCATGGAATGCCTATTCACAAAGTGGTGGATACGGTAACCAGTCTGCAGTTCGACAACGACACCATCAACAGCTGGAAAGCCGGTGTTGCCCGTGCCCTGAAAAAATACGTACCGGACGGAACTGTTGCCGAAGGTGCCGTTTGTGGCGAATGTGGATCGAAAAATGTAACCTATCAGGAAGGTTGTCTGATTTGCCCGGATTGCGGAACCTCAAAATGCGGATAATCTAAGATATACCAAATACCTTTTTGAAAACCCAAAAACTATGAAGGCTGTCTGCTATTGACAGCCTTCTTTTTTGCGATTAATAACTTGAACTTGAAAATATTTTAATGTTTCTGAAATAAGTGAATGCTACATTTATCTGAAATAAGTTCAGAAAATCCGGCACGATGTAAAATAAAACAGCAACTATTTTATTGTTCCGGATGTTTATAAATAAAGTTTCATAATTAGTGAAAACAAAATAGAAATATCTCAAAACGGAAATGTCTATGAACAGCAATGACTTTAAATTTGATTTATTCTTTGAATTATCTCCTGATTTGTTGTGCATTGCCGGTTACGACGGTTACTTCAAAAAAGTAAATCCTGCAGTTTCAAAACTTCTGGGTTATACGTTCGACGAATTATATGCGAGACCAATCAACGATTTTGTGTTTTGCGGAGACAAGCGGTCCACACAAAAAGTAAGAAACGAACTGACTAAATCGAAAACACTTTTTAATTTCGAAAACAGATATGTAAAAAAGAACGGTGAAATCGTTTGGCTATCCTGGACCTCACAACCTGTGGAAAAAGAACAGTTGGTTTTTGCCATCGCAAAAGATATCACCCACAATAAAATACAGGAAGCCGACAGAAGAGAATTGCTAACCAATCTGGCAAATACAAATAACGATCTGAAACAGTTAACTTATTCTACTTCGCATGATTTAAGATCTCCGGTAAATAATCTGCTGGCCGTGCTCGATTTATTGGATATCTCGAAAATTACCGACGAGGATGCAACTGAATTATTAAAAATCATCAAACTTTCAGGAGAATACCTGAAAGAAACAATGGACAATTATGTTGATGCATTAAGCGAAAAACACAATAAACTTGCAAATATCGAAGAAGTGGATTTGAATAAATGCCTGAATAAAGTAAAAAAATCCATCCATTCATTAATCGAAATTTCAAAAATCATTATTTATACCGACTTCTCGAAACTGGATAAAATCAACTTTAATCAGGCATACATGGAAAGTGTATTCTTAAACCTGCTTACCAATTCAATAAAATATGCCCGACCCGACTGTCGTCCCGAGATTACCATTCACGCTGAAAAAGCAAACGGAAGAGATCAGATCGTTTATTCGGATAATGGACAGGGATTTGATATGGAGAAAGTAAAAGACAAGATTTTCGGGTTGCATCAGAAATTTCACAACTACAAAGACAGCAAAGGGATCGGACTTTATCTGGTACATAACCACATCACCAGCCTTGGAGGACGAATTTCTGTTGAGAGTGAAGTTAATGCCGGTGCGAAGTTCACGATGTCATTCAAATCGTGAACATTAAGCCGGAATCAAATCAAATCCGGAAGTTTCAGGTTTAATTTTAACGCATCGAATCTAAAAAAATACCCCAATTTCTTTTCTGTAATCAAGTATTCAATTATCTTGTTTAGAATCTAATGATTAATTTGCTGTCATTTAAAACCTCAACAAGATGATTTCGGAAAGCAGTCTGGAAAAATTAAAAATACTGGCCGGAGCCGCCAAATACGATGTGTCCTGCGCTTCGAGCGGAACGCAGCGCAACAATACAAAATCCGGAATTGGAAATGCATCGGCCTGGGGAATCTGTCACAGTTTCACCGAAGACGGCCGCTGTGTTTCGCTCCTGAAAATCATGCTCAGCAACTATTGCATCTACGATTGTGCCTATTGCATCAACCGCAAAAGCAACGACATTCCGCGTACTTCTTTCACTCCGGAAGAAATTGCGAACCTCACCATCGAATTTTACCGCCGGAATTACATCGAAGGACTTTTCCTGAGTTCAGGAGTTCTGCGAAACCCGGACCACACCATGGAACAAATGATTGGTGTGGCCAAAAAACTGCGCACCGAACACCGTTACAACGGGTACATTCACCTGAAAACCATTCCCGGGGCCAGCCAAATACTAATTGCCGAAGCCGGACGATGGGCCGATCGGCTGAGTGTCAACATTGAAATTCCGAGTGAAGCAAACCTGAAAATACTTGCTCCGGATAAAGATTTTAAGAGTGTTCTCGAACCCATGAAAATTATTTCAGCCAACATTTCTGAATCAAAGGAAGAACGAAAGAAACACCGGAATGCGCCGCTTTTCAGTCCAGCCGGCCAAAGTACCCAGTTGATAATCGGTGCCACCAACGATACTGATTATACGATCCTGAAACTTTCATCGGCACTATACCAAAAGCGTGACCTGAAACGGGTGTATTATTCCGGATACATACCAATCAACCAATCCGACAGCCGGCTTCCGGTTTTGTCTGCACCCCCCTTGCGCCGCGAACACCGTTTGTACCAGGCCGACTGGCTGCTACGTTTCTACGGATTCCGGAGCAACGAAATTGTGAATGACGAAAATCCGGATCTGGATCTGGAACTTGATCCAAAAGTGACCTGGGCCTTGCGAAATCCTCATTTGTTTCCCGTGGATATCAATACGGCCGATCCGCTGATGCTTTTGCGGATTCCGGGAATCGGCACCCGCTCAGTCCCCCTGATTGTGATGGCCCGAAAGCACCAGCACCTGAATTCAGCACATCTTCAGAAAATGGGTGTGGTGATGAAACGCGCCCGGTATTTTATTACCTGCAATGAACTGCGCTCGCAGAATATTCAGGAATTAAAACCCGAATTTGTGCGACAGCTTTTGCTTGAAAAAAAACCAATTGGAAGCGATGGTGCCCTACAGTTAAAATTGTTTCACCCGATGATGCCCGCGCTGAGATAGCAATCAGTATTCAGTCGCAGTAATCAGTCAAAGTTGCCAAAACATTCAGTAATTCAATCCGTCTGTCCTTCAATCCTTAATTCATGAACATCTTCTCTTTCGATAACACCTTTGAAGGTTTGCTGACCCTGGTTTTCGACTGCTACCAGCAACAGATTTTTCCGGAAGAAATACAATCAGGAGCAGAAAACCAAACAGCCTTATTCGCTGCAAACAAATTGGTAGTAACCGATGAACGCAAAGCTGAACGGGTGTGGAAAGGAATTATTTCACGCTCGTCTCCGGAAAATGCGGATCGGATTTACCGTGTTTTTCTTTCAGGATTGCCAGAAACTCCGGATTTACTTCTAAGATATATCCGGCAGATGTTGGATTCGAAGAAAAATGAAGAGACAAATTTTGCCGAGCCGGTGGTGGTGGAATTCAACAAACTGCACCAGAAAGTATGCAAGGAAGCACACCGGGTTCAGATGTTTGTACGTTTTCAGAAAACAACAGAAGGAAGTTATTACGCTTCATTTGCACCCCTGTACGACGTCCTTCCCTTGTGTATTCCGCATTTCAAAGACCGGTATGCCGACCAGAGCTGGATTATTTACGACCTGAAACGTAATTATGGATTTTGGTACGATCTGAAAAATGTATCGAGGGTGGTATTCGACGACCTGAAGGTGAACCCGCAAAACGGACAATTGCACGCTGCTTTGTTAGCCAGTGACGAGAAGCATTTTCAACAGTTGTGGAAACAATACTATAAAAGCATATGTATTCAGGAACGGAAAAATGACAAAGTGCACCGACAACTTTTACCCAAGCGATTTTGGAAATATCTTCCGGAGAAAGGGGTGCTCTGAAATGCTGAGACTTGATGCCTGAAAATCTGGTCCCGATATTTTTTCTGTATGTTTTACCAGTATATCCTGAAGTATTTGCCGGGTCAAATCCGGGAACTTTATTTCCAACGCTGGTGAATTTTTGATCCAGTCAGTCAATTCAGGAACACTTTTGGAGAAACTATCCAGCACTTTTATTCCCATCGATTTCAGGAAAGCCGCATTGCAGTATTGCTCATATTGTTTTTTCATGGGAATAACGCAGAGCTTTTTACCCAGATAAATTGCTTCTGCCGGGCCTTCAAAACCGGCAGTGCAAATCAGACCGGTACAACTCAGGAAACTTTTCGTAAAACCTTCGAGCGAAACAGGGTGAAAATTAACATTTCCAACAGTATAATCAGATTTTGAATGTTTGGAAAAAACCTGCCATTCGGTATCCGCGATTGCGGATAACACATTCAGAATCTGTTGATCGCTGTAGGCGGGAAGATAAACAGTAAAGTGTGGATTAACCGTTGATTCAGCATTTCGAATGTTCTGACGAATGACAGGAGGGAAAATATCGGGAGTGGTGGTTTTAAAATTAAATCCATATTTTACGGTTGCCGGGGCATAATTTTTCAGGATCCATTTTCCAAAATAATCGGTAAAACCGGGCCGTGGAGCCGATGGGTGCAGAACGGCATTCTGATGACTTAAACCGATGCACGGTTTGTTCCGCAACCTGCAAGCCCAGGCGGAAACCGGCTCAAAATCGCTGATTACCAAATCGTATTGTTCAATCCTAAGATGGCGTATATCTTTAAAGAACTGTACGATTTTCATCTTTTGGGCTGTTTGCCAGATGTCGACCCCACCCTTTTGCCCAACAATAAAACTCAATCCCGAAAACCGGTAATCGATCCGAAAGGGAACTTTCAGATCGGCCTGGGTACCGCTTATTAAAACATCAACATCTGCCATCGATTTCAGGAGCGGAACAATTTCGGTTGCCCGGGCTAAATGTCCGTTTCCGGTTCCTTGTATGGCATATAAAATTTTCATGGATTTCGGTTCTAAAAGAATGAAGCAACAGCCAGTTCCTCAATGATCGACTTGTATATTTGTTTTTTATCCGGAATAAAAAGTTCATCGCCGGGCAATTCAACTTCCTCTTCATCATCCTGTTCCACATAGTTCAGCGTCCAGTTTCCATCCATACATTCGGCTGCCGAAAAATGTTCGACCCAATCACCACAATTGATGTACCTCACTTTTCCCTTTTCGGTTTCGATGGATTTATCCACCGGAATATGTGTGTGGCCACAAATAACCAGATCTACTTTTTTACTGATTGCCGCATTGGCTACTGCTTTTTCAAAATTGGTCAGAATCTTTTTTTCCTTTAGAATCCGGTCTTTCATCGATTTATAGAGGATCATTTCTGATCCGCCTAAAATCCTCATAAACACATTCAGCAATTTATTAAAGATGGTAAGCCAGCCGTATACGGCAGCGCCAAACTTTGCCAACCAGGGTGAATTATGAATGATGTGGTCGAAAACATCTCCATGGAAAATCCAGACTTTTTCCTGGTTTAGAGTTATTTCAAACTGGTTGACGATGCTGAAATTTCCCAGTTTCGTGTTGTTAAATTTTCTGAAAACATCATCGTGATTGCCGGTGATGTACACCACCTGAACGCCTTTTTCCATCATTTTAAACAATTGACGAATAACCTTGAGATGTGATTTTGGAAAATAATTGCGGCTAAACCGCCACGAATCGATGATGTCGCCATTTAGAACCAGAATTTTTGGCTGAATCGATTTCAAATATTTAAGGAGTGGTTTTGCCTTGCTGGCGTGTGTGGCCAGATGAAAGTCTGAAATAACAGAGAGGTCTAATTTTCGAATTGCTGCCTGCATGATGCAAAAGCTAAATTAATTGGACCAAGTTGCACAATCGAAATTACAGGAGCATTAATAATTGATCAAGGTTTAATTAATCGTATAAATTCATTATTGTTTTTTACAAACAACATAATACATGTGAATTGGATTTTCGCCTTCCTTAAATTTTACCGGTTCTGCGATATCCTGACATTCGGTCAGGCCAAATGCAAGAAACTCGCGCACCACAGAATCCTGATTATAAAAGAAAACAGTTAGTCCGTTTTGAATTGAAAACCGGTCTTTGCTCAGGCGTTTGCCCTGACCATACATGCTCATTTCGGTTGAAGCCATGGTAAAAACCATAATTCTGCCCGGCTTTAACTGATTGAAACAATGCTGCAAAAACTTTCGGCGATCCGGTTTATTCAGCAAATGAATGAGGGCATAACAAAATATGCCATCAAACAATTCCTGATCAAAAGGCATTTCGGTAACCGAACCGCAGTGAACCGGAAAATGTAATCCATTTTGCCTGGCCAGCTCAATGGCCGATTTCGAGATTTCGATTCCGGCCACATCAAATCCCTGATCGACAAAAAGTTTGGCATTCCGGCCATAACCAACTCCTGGAATCAGAATTTTTTGTATCTGGTTCGTCTTGAATAATTCCAGCGCCATCCCAGCTGAATCGGAAGGTTCGAAATTCCACAGCAGGCCCTCGTTCCTGAATTTAGTTTCCCAAAAATTAGTCATAAAATTATCTTTAGATTAGAAAGAGTCCATGATTTGAATGCTCGTAGATTCAATTCAAAATAGTCAGTTGCTATTTTGAATTGTAAATTTGTAGTATTATACTATAAAACAGGATAATGGATAGGAATGATTTAATTGAAACAACAATACGTAAAATCAATCAACTCCCGGATTCAAAAATTATGGAGATATATGATTTCGCTGAATTTTTATTGCAAAAGATTGATGATCAAATCCTTCAATAAGAAATTCAGGAAATAGCTTCAAAATCAAATATTTTCAAATACTTGAATGAAGAGGAAGATTTGTATTCTGTCAATGATTTAAAAGATGAAAACAATCCGGATGTGGATTTGGAATCTAAAATCGGTTAAGTATTTTGTACAACAGCTCCATTTTGATTGAAAGTTTTCATCCTTACACTGAATTTGCTTTCTTGCAAAAACTTTCTGAATCGAGTTTTTTGTATTTCAAAAATTGATAATTTTGATTTTATATGAAAGGATATTAAACAGAGTTCTTTTGTTTATTCTTATGAGTTCAGAATTAGATTAGTAACCTTAAAAATGCACGGCCATGTCAAAAGGATTAGATGCCAAAAAAAGTGAAAAAAAAGAACCTTTGAAGACCTTAAAGGAAAAAAGGTTAGAAAAAAAAGCTAAAAAGGATAAGAAATAACCTGATTAACTTTTTATAGTTCGGGTTATTATAATTCGTTCATCAAAGAGCTGGAACAGATTCCGGCTCTTTGTATTTCCGGCAATCCGTTCATAAAGAACCTTCTGTACCTGATCCTTTCCCGCAGTTAATTTCAAAATATTAACTACCTTTCAGGACCTAAAAAAACAAACGATGTAAATCTTCAAACTATGAATAATCCATTAGCAAAACTTTCATTCTTCATCCTGGTCCTGAGTTTGGCAATTTCATGTAGTTCGCCAAAACCGAAAAACGAAGGATGGATTCAACTCTTCAATGGCAAAGATTTAAACGACTGGAACATTAAAATTACGGGTTTCCCCTTAAATGAAAACTACGGAAATACATTCAGGGTAGAGGATAGTATACTGAAAGTGAGGTTTGATCAGTATGAAAAATTTGACGGACATTTCGGGCATATTTTTTATAAAACACCGTATTCGCATTACAAGATCCGGGTTGAATACCGTTTTGTTGGCGAGCAGTGCCCTGGTGGAGCCAGTTGGGCATTTCGCAACAGCGGAATCATGATTCATGGACAAAGTGCTGAAAGTATGGAGTTGAACCAGGATTTTCCTGTTTCGATTGAGGCACAGCTGCTCGGTGGAAACGGTTCAGATGAACGTCCGAATTTAAATGTTTGCACACCGGGCACCAACATTGTTCTCAATGGTGAGTTGTGGACTCAGCACTGTTTGAATTCAAGTTCGAAAACTTATCATGGAGACCAATGGGTCACTGCAGAACTTGAAGTACAGGGTGATTCAATCATAAAACACATTCTGGATGGGAAAGTGGTGTTGGAATATACCCAACCACAACTTGACGATCGCGATCCTAATTACCAGAAATTACTTTCCGCCGACGGAAATAAACTACTTAAATGCGGAACTATTTCGCTGCAATCAGAAAGCAGTCCGATTGATTTCAGGAAGGTTGAATTACTGAATCTGGGGGACGATTGCATTGAAAAAAGTGCCGTTAACTGATCGTTTACAGGGTTTTGCGTGTCTGGAAATACTTAATTCAGAAAAAGATTTGATTTAAGTTTTTCTCAATATTTTGTAACTTGCAAATGCTTCAAACAGGAAGAAATTATGGAACGATATTTTTGGTCGAAAGGAATATTCAGGAAACATCTCGAAATTACACGTGGTGCTGAAGTGATTGGTTCGGTGACATGGGAAAGCCTTATGGGATCGAAAGCTCACGGGATGATCAATGGACGCAGATTTATTCTGAACCGCGAATTTTTTCTTTCAAAGCTGGAAATTTACGATGCCAGCAACCAGGCACTTTTAGGAACCATCCTGATCAATTTATTTAATCCCAAAAGTGACATCATCATAAACGGAAAGCGGTTTGAACTGGAAGTGAAAAATTTCTGGCAGTCACGCTGGTCCTGGAAATTTAACGGGGCAGAACTGATTTCCTATCAGAGCAACGAATTTTTGTCGAGAGATAAAGGCACCATCGATGTCTTTACGGCCAATGCCGAAGAGATCGAAATCCTGTTGCTCCTCGGACTTTTTGTTCGAAACCAGTTTATCCTCTTTATGCTGATGATCCTGCTTCTGCTGCTAATTGTCATTTTTTAGCAAGGTGGGGACTTACTTCAAGTCAGCTTTTTCGGATGGAAATCCGTTTCTGGATTTTTATTCCCTGGACGAACTTGTTGAAATACAAAATATTTTTAGGGATTTTACAGGCTTTTTTCCCGCCTTCTTTTTTAAAAACAACTGACATTCGGATATGATAGTTTAAATATTAGCTTAAATTTGCGCAACTAAATAATGACCTGGTCATTATATTTTTTTATAAATACCTCATTTAAAAGTTTAAACAGATGAAACGAGCCAGGAGAAATAATTTTCTCATCCACGAGGGTAAAGATTACGGCGAGTTCCATTTGGCAATTAAAAACAAAATACTGACAGATGAAACGAGATAAAATAATCATAGGAATTTCGCAGGGGGATATCAATGGAATCGGTTACGAAGTGATCATAAAAACCTTGATGGAGCCTCGAATTCTGGAAATGTGTACGCCAATCGTTTACGGTTCGCCAAAAGTTGCCGCTTATCACAAAAAGGCGCTGAATATCGAAACCTTCAATTTCAACCACATCCGTACGGCCAGTGAAGCCGATTCGAGGAAAGCCAACATCATCAACTGCATTGATGACAACATCCGTGTTGAACTGGGCAAATCGAGCGAAATGGCTGGCGAAGCTTCCTACATGGCTTTGGAGAAAGCGGTTGAAGATCTGAAGAATGGTGAAATTGATGCCCTTATTACCGCACCAATCAACAAAGACAACATTCAATCCGATAAATTTAATTTCCCGGGACATACCGAATATCTGGCCGAACAGTTTAATACCCGCGATTATGTGATGCTGATGGTAAGCGAAACCATGAAAGTTGGTGTGGTGGTTGGTCATGTGCCCATGTCTGAAGTGGCTTCCAAAATCACCAAAGGCGCTATCATCAATAAACTCCGGATGATTAATCAGGCGCTTGAAAAAGACTTTTTTGTCAAACGCCCCAGAATTGCAGTGCTTGGTTTAAATCCTCATGCAGGCGACAATGGATTGTTGGGCAAAGAAGAAAATGAGATTATTATTCCGGCTATTCAACGAGCTAAGGACGAAGGCATCATTGCTGTTGGACCTTATCCTGCCGATGGATTTTTTGGTTCAGGCGATTTTGTAAAGTTCGATGCCATTCTGGCCATGTATCACGATCAGGGACTGATTCCGTTCAAGATGGCTTCGTTTGATCGTGGGGTGAATTACACGGCCGGTCTGCCAATCATCCGTACTTCTCCGGCCCATGGAACCGCTTTCGATATTGCCGGTGAGGACAAAGCTTCTCCGGATTCATTCCGCGAAGCGCTTTACCTCGCTATCGATATTCATAAAAATCGCGCCTTGTACAAGGAAATTACCAAAAACCCACTCAAAAAATACGAAATCAATCAGGGACAGGTTGACGAATCCGTTGATTTCGAAGCCATTGATGAGGGAATCTAAAACTTTGATCAGGTATGTATGAATATATAAAGGGATCTGTTACCGAACTCAAACCTTCACACATTATACTCGAATCCAATTCGGTAGGCTATTTTATTGCCATCTCGCTAAACAGTTACACGCAGCTGAACGGCAAAGAAAACGTGAAGCTGTTTCTTCATCAGGTTATTCGCGAAGATGCCCATCTTTTTTACGGTTTTGCAACGGAAAGCGAACGCGAACTTTTCAGGATGCTGATCTCGGTAAATGGCATTGGCTCGAATACCGCCATCATGATGTTGTCGTCGCTTTCGACCGATGAAATCCGAACCGCGATTCTGAACGAAAACATCAACCTGCTGAAAAGTATTAAAGGCATCGGAATCAAAACCGCCCAAAGGGTTATTATCGATTTAAAGGATAAAGTCGGAAAGTCGCCGGCAAGTGAACAATTTGTGGTGTCGGCAGACAATACATTGCGAAACGAAGCGTTATCTGCTTTAATCATGCTTGGATTTGCAAAGAAGCCGGTTGAAAAGGAATTGGATAAAATTCTGGCCGCTCAGCCAAATCTTTCAGTAGAAAGTGTGATTAAGCAAGCCTTGAAAAGCCTTTAAACAGAAAAAGAATTCGGAATTGAAAAAGTACGGCAGAAAAATACGTCTATTCAGTATAGTATTAATCGTTTATTTGTTTGGCGGAAGTCCTTCTGAATCAAGCACAACTACATGGAATTTCAATACCTTGTCCATTGTTCCGGCCCCAAAGGATTCGGTAAAAATTGACACCACCGGAGTATTGCCATTTCCGTTTAAAGACGAGCCTGCTTTTGCCTATCCGGATAAAAACGACAGCGCAAAACTTTTCCTGAAACAGCCTTCAAACATCCGTACCGAAATTGAATACGATCCTGAAACGGGTGAGTATAATTTTGTTGAAAAGGTTGGCGACCTGAATTTCAGGTTACCCAAAACAATGACCAAAAAGGAGTTCCAGAAATACGATTTCGAACAGTCTGTTCAGAATTACTGGCGCAGCCAAACCCACATCAAAAGCCTTGAAGACAAAGGTGGCCTGATACCCCGGCTGAC
>JBASYJ010000170.1:0-2105 GCA_049277435.1 Prolixibacteraceae bacterium | reverse complement strand
AAGTCTCCATTATTTCTGAAATTGCAGGTACCACTACCGATCCGGTTGAGAAACCAATGGAACTGCTGCCACTCGGCCCGGTACTTTTTATCGATACCGCCGGAATCGACGATACTGGTGCATTGGGAGAAAAACGCATCCAAAAAACCATGCAGGTTTTCGACCGTACCGAACTTGGCCTGATCATTTCAAAATCCGACGAGTGGGGCGATTTTGAGGAAAATATCCTGAATGAACTAAAAGATCGCGCCATTCCGGTCATCGTGGTTTTTAACAAGTCCGATCTCAATTCGGGCAAAGATTGTTTGGTAAAAAGCCTTTCCGGAGAAAAAATTCCCATGGTGGAAACTTCTGCACTTACAGGGGCAGGCATCGCCGAACTTCGGCAAACCATCCTGAAAAAAGCACCCGATGATTACATCAATCGTCCCAGCATCGTAGCCGATCTGGTTGGTCCGGGTGAAGCGGCTATCCTGGTTGTGCCGATTGATAAAGAAGCGCCCAAAGGCCGGTTGATTCTCCCTCAGGTACAGACCATCCGCGATTTGCTCGACCACGATTCGTTTTGCATGGTCGTCAAGGAACGTGAGTTACGCGAAGCTTTCAGTCGGCTGAACAAACCGCCCAAACTGGTGGTTACCGACAGTCAGGCTTTCCTGAAAGTGGCAGCAGATACTCCGCCCGAAATTCCGTTAACCAGTTTTTCCATCCTCTTTGCCCGTTATCAGGGCGATCTGGCCGAAATGGTACAAGGAGCCATGGCCATCGATCGGCTAAAAACCGGCGACAAGGTTTTGATTGCTGAAGCCTGCTCGCATCACCCGATCGGCGAAGATATCGGTACTGTTAAAATACCGCGCTGGCTCACGCAATATGTTGGCGGGAAACTGGAATTCGTGCATCACCGCGGACACGATTTTCCGGAGAATTTAGCCGAATTTAAACTGATTATTCACTGCGGGGCCTGTATGTGGAACCGGCGCGAAATGCTCTCCAGATTGATGAAAGCCCGGATGGCCGGAGTTCCGCTGACCAATTACGGACTGACCATCGCCTATTCACTTGGCATCTTCGAGCGGGCTTTGCAGCCATTTCCAGCTGCTTTGGAGATATATAAAGACAGTAAATCAGCGCGGTAAAACAAAACAAAAACGGCCCAGTCACCGGATCGGATGTACCGAAATCCTCCGCCACTTTTTCCTCTAAAAAAAATCTGCTACCGACCTGCTGCACAAAAATTTTGGGATTCATTCGAAAATCGATGGCTTACCCAACGAAACAAAAGTACTGCGACGGACAACCTGGTTTCGGGTAAAGCTAACCGCACATCCGGCCAGTGTGTCCATTCATCAGGAATTGAGCACACCCGGAAAATGTCCGGAGAGCATCAGGGATACGCATTTTGTAGTTTCATTACTTCAGAACTGTGTGCTTTTTCATCGGATAGCCACCCGAAAAGGGAATTATATTCTGAAAATAAATCTCTAATTTTAAGCATCCAAAAAAACTAAGAGTTACAACTTATCCATTCAACCATGAAAACAAGAATATTTGCATTCATCTTGCTGGTAATGTTCCAGTTACCTTTACTTGCCCAACAATCGTCAACAGCGTTAAAAGAAAGTACTGCATCTTTGGCCGGCATGTCGGAAAAACGGCTGCAACAAGTCGATCAGCTTATTCAGGATTACGTAAATAAAGGTTTTATACCGGGCGGAGTTTTCCTCATTGCCCGCGACAATCAACTGGTGTACAACAAAACTTTCGGCATGAAAAATCCGGAAACCAAATCTTCGTATAAAAAGGATGACATTTTCAGGATTTGTTCGATGACCAAAGCCATCACAACAGTTGCCATCATGCAATTGTACGAACAGGGAAAACTTGGAATCGACGATGCGGTTCAGGATTACATTCCTGCTTTCAAAAAGACAGAGGTACTCGATACATTTAACGAAAAGGATTCAAGCTACACCACGGTACCGGTAAAATCGCCGGTTACGCTGCGCCAGTTGTTAACACACACTTCAGGAATTGCATACGGTGATTTTTATCCGGGAAAAATTCAGGCAGTTTACGCGAAACACAACATGCTGGGCGTTGGT
>JBASYJ010000169.1:0-3898 GCA_049277435.1 Prolixibacteraceae bacterium | reverse complement strand
GAGTTTCGCGTCAGATCCCATATCGAGCGACATTCCCAGAATATTTTCACCTCGCTTCAAATCAAAACTTTCAGATTCTTTCTGAGAAGTGCCCAAAACCGACAGGTTCAGTTTTACAGAGGTCTCTACTCCCGTTGGGTTCTGAACGTTTACTTTTACGGCAATCTTTTTATTCTGAATATCAGGAAAAATCCGGATGTTTTGAAGATGGATTACAGGCCGTGCTTCGAGATACAACTGTCCCACTGCTCCATTCCAGTTGCTTTGGGTATGATCTGAAATGCTGTGCGAATTCATGCCCGGATCGATGTCTTTCACCCGATTGTCGATGCATAAAGTCAGGCGGTGTTTCCCGGGAGTCAGAATATTGGAGAGGTCATATTTATGCGGCGTGCCAAGCGAATTTCGCACTCCGACTTCATTGTTGTCGACCCAGAGGCGGCTTTCCCAGTGGCAGCGTTCGAGGAACAATTCGACAAATTGCCCGTTCCAGTCTTCCGGAATTGTGACTTCTTTCTGATACCAGGCAGCACCTTTATAATATTTTACCGGTTGCAGCCAGAAGGGAATTTTGATGTTTCCCGGTATCCGGTATTTGGCATATCCCGGATTTTTATAATACGAGCTATCGACAATTTGCCCGGTCCATGGGGTTTTCAGGGTAATGTCATCCCCTTTCCCATTGCTGGTCATTGATCCGGGCAGAATCACTTTATCGCTTAAAGTCTGGTCGAACCATTTTTCCGAAGTGCCTTTATCCAGCGAGTCGATGGCAAAATTCCATTCGCCGGAAAGATCGATTTTTTGTTGAATCGTAGATTTTTGACAAGAGAATGTCAAAATTGCAAGAATACCAATCAGGATCAATTTATGTTTCATATTAAAGGTTTATTTTATTTTTTTATCAAAATTTCGAACTTACAACGCTGCTTACAAGCCTATAAAAAACGAGTCTAAACAAATTATATGGTTAAGAATTTTTCATTCAATAAATTCTAAATGCGAGAATCTTATGCTAGGAAAAACCTTATTTCTATCTAAATAACCTCAGTAGAAAGTATTATCCACCTTGTATTAACCTTATTAATTAACTTCAAATCAATAAGGTAATAAGGTTACATGCTCATTCTTTTTTTAATTCTACTAAGGTTCCCTTCGCAAATAAGGTTTCAAAACAATATATCATGATGTAATCCAAATTTAAAATAGTTGCTCAATGATGAATTTTATTACCCACACCATCCGTTATAGAACCTTAAAACCCATGTATTCTATGTGCCTATGTGGTTCCCCACTTTACATTTTTTCAATTTCTTCCAGGCTTTTCCCTTTTGTTTCAGGAAGCTTTTTCAGGATAAACAGAGAGCCTGACAAACAAATAAATGCGTACAGCCAGAATGTTCCACTGGCATTCAGCATTTTATTCAGAATAGGAAAAGTATAGGTGAGAACGAAGCAGGCGATCCACAAAAAAGTAGTCGCGATTGCCATAGCAGCTCCACGCACACTGTTCGGAAAAATTTCGGAAAGAACCACCCAGGTGACCGGAGCCAGAGTCATGGCATAGGTGGCAATGGCCATCAAAACCAGCACCAAAATAGCAAGCCCTTTCAATTCGAAAAAGTAACTGGAACCGAGCATAAAATAAATGGCAGCCAGACCGGCTGATCCCAATAGCATCAGTTTGCGGCGGCCCCAGCTATCGACCATACGCATGGCCAGAAGTGTAAAAATCAGGTTGACGGTTCCGGTGATCACAATATTAAAGAGCATGTCGCCCACAGAATAACCGGCAGCAGAAAAAATTTCTTCGGCATAATTAAAAATGACGTTGATGCCGCACCACTGTTGAAATATCGCAAGTACAATTCCCAAAATAAGAACAGGGCGCACTTTCTTCGATTTCAAAACTTTCCAATCGATTTTTGAACTGCTTCCATGCAATGTTTCCGCAATCTCTTTTTGTTCCTGAAGGGCATATTCTTCTCCTCCAATTCTTTTCAGGATAGAGACTGAAGATTCTGTTCTTCCGGATTTTGCAAGGAAACGCGGGCTTTCAGGAATAAAAAAGGCGAGAACGAAAAATGCCAGTGCCGGAAAAGCTTCGGCCCAGAACATCCAGCGCCAACCCATCTGGCCGTTCCACGACTGAAGTATTTCGGCATCAGTAACACCCAGTGCTACTTTTTCGGCGATTAAATAATTTATGAATTGTGCAGCCAGAATGCCGATTACAATGGTGAGCTGATTAACGGAAACCAGTCGGCCACGCATTTCGGCAGGCGAAATCTCGGCAATGTACATGGGCGAAATGGCCGATGCCAAACCGATGCCCAGACCACCAATCAGCCTGTAAATAATAAAAGGAGTGAACTGACTGACAGCTCCGGTTCCGAATGCCGAAATGGTAAAAAGAGCAGCAGCCCCGATCAAAGGCAATTTGCGTCCGTAGCGGTCGCTGAGCCAACCGGACGACATGGCGCCAAACAGGCATCCGACCAGTGCGCTGCTCATGGCCCAACCCTGCAAATAGGGAGAATTGGTAATGTCGAAAAAGCGCTCATAAAACGGTTTTGCGCCGCCGATGACCACCCAGTCGTAACCAAACAAAAGTCCACCCATGGCAGAAATGAGGGTTATGCCGATAATAAACTGCTTGTTGAATATTCTCTTCTCCACGTGATATTGATTTAGTTTAACTAAAAGTATTGCAGATTCCCGAAATTGAGAATGAACGATTTTATGAAAACATGGATGATATTATCCTTCTGTCCAATAGATCTATTCATTTCAATCCGGTTTTAAATCCTTTAAATGAACACATTTAATAACACCCGGAAAATATTTAGTGTCAACTACAATCAATTTATTGACAATCTCGTATTTTTAAGGCATGAAGAAACAAGATGGATTTCCCGGGCAATTAAGTTACGTAATTCCGGACAGGATACTGGCATTGATTCGTCAAAATCCGATGTGTGAGGATTTGTACCTGACCGATATTGGCTATTATCCGAGGGCAAGCCATCATTTTCGGGAACGAAAAGAAGGAATTGGGCAAACGATCCTGATCTATAATGTACAAGGGATCGGCACAATAAAAGTTGCCGATCAGGAATTCAAACTTGCAGCCGATCATTTTTTTATTATTCCTGAAGGAATACCTCATGCGTACAGTGCCGATCTGCAGGATCCGTGGTCCATTTACTGGATTCACATTTCAGGAAGCAAAGCCAAACAAATTGCGAAACCGATTCTTCAACCGGTTTCTGTGTTGCGGAGTAAAGATTCACGCATCAATGAACGCATTGAGCTTTTCAACGAAATATTCCGTAACCTGGAACGTGGATTCAGTAATGAAACACTGGAATACATTAATTTATGCCTGCCGCGTTTGCTTGCCACTTTTACCCATTTGACGCAGTACCGTTCGAATAACGAACAACTCACCAAAAATCCTGTGAGCCAGAGTATTAATTTCATGCTTGAAAATCTCAGTATGAAATTCAGTCTGAAAGAATTAGCGACTGTCGTTAATCTCTCGGCATCCCATTATTCCCGCTTATTTTTATCGCGGACGGGGCACTCTCCGATCGATTATTTTATCCAGTTAAAAATTCAGCGTTCCTGCCGACTGTTGGACAATACAAAACTCATTGTTGCTGAAGTTGCCCGCGAAACAGGCTTTGAAGATCAGTTCTATTTTTCGCGCCAGTTCCGGAGAGTCATGAATATGTCGCCCAGAGAATACCGGAAAAGATAAGTGAATTCTATTCTGTCTGGCAGAAAAGATTAAACTCAAATACAGATTATTTGTGATTCAGTTAGCAGTCTAAAACAAAAAAGAGCTACGAATATTCTTCGTAACTCTTTGATTTTGAAGTGGGCCCAACTGGGC
>JBASYJ010000168.1:0-34634 GCA_049277435.1 Prolixibacteraceae bacterium | reverse complement strand
GAAATTGTTTCCATGCGGTCGATTATTGCTTCGAAGAAATTTCAGGAGTCAACTGCTGAATTGCCAATTGCTTTGGGGAAAACAATCTCGAATGAAACCTTTATGGTCGATCTGGCTAAAATGCCTCATATTTTGGTAGCAGGAGCAACAGGGCAGGGTAAATCGGTAGGTTTGAATGCGATTATCACATCATTACTCTACAAGAAACACCCTTCGCAACTCAAGTTTGTGCTGGTCGATCCGAAAAAAGTGGAGCTAAACTTATATTCGTCGCTTGAGAAACACTTTCTGGCCAAGATGCCCGATGAAGAAGATGCGATTATTACTGACATTCAAAAGGTAAAAAACACCCTGAATTCGGTCAATATTGAAATGGATACCCGATATGATTTGCTAAAAAAGGCACATGTCCGAAACATCATTGAATACAATACCAAATTTATTGGCCGTCGTTTAAATCCTGAAAAAGGGCATCGTTACCTGCCATATATTGTGGTGGTTGTGGATGAATTTGCCGATTTAATTATGACTGCCGGAAAAGAAGTTGAATTGCCGATTGCCCGTATCGCGCAGTTGGCCCGTGCCGTTGGGATTCACATGATTATAGCGACTCAGCGTCCTTCTATTAACATCATTACCGGTGTCATAAAAGCCAACTTCCCTACGCGAATCGCATTTAAGGTAGCATCGATGATCGATTCCCGGACGATTCTGGACACTCCGGGCGCGAATCAGCTGATCGGAAAAGGCGACATGCTGGTTTCAAGCGGAAGTACAATGACCCGTGTACAGTGTGCCTTTGTAGATACTCCTGAAGTTGAACGCATCTGTGAATTTATTGCAGAACAAAGAGGATATCCAACAGCTCTTTTGTTACCCGATTATGTTGGGGACACTGAAGGCGGTTCTTCAACTGCTGATTTATCCAACCGCGACGAAATGTTCGATGATGCTGCCCGTTTAATTGTTGGTAACCAAATGGGTTCAACCTCAATGATCCAGCGAAAGTTCTCAATTGGATACAACCGGGCAGGCCGAATCATGGATCAATTGGAGGCTGCCGGAATCGTTGGTCCAAGCGAAGGAAGCAAAGCCCGGCAGGTTTTACTTCAGGATGAATATTCTTTGGAACAATTATTGAATGGATTAAAATAAAATATTATTACTAATAATTTTATCAATGAAAAGAATTTTAATTTTTACTCTTCTTTCAGTTTTTGCAATTACCGGATTTGCTCAGCAGGATGCAAAAGCGAAAGATATTTTAGAGAAAGTTACCAAAACCACCCAGTCTCTTGCTTCCATCGAAGCTGATTTTTCGTTCGAAATGAGCAATAAAGCACAAAATATTCAGGAAAAAAGCACGGGCTCAATAATTCTGAAGAATAAAAAATACAAGTTAAACATTCCTCAAATGGGTCTTGAAGTAATTTGTGACGGGAAATCAATCTGGACTTATATGGTTAATTCCAATGAAGTGAGTATTTCAAATCTGGATGAATCGACAGACGATTTGATGGACCCTTCGAAAATCTTTACCTTATATGACCGTGGTTTTAATTATAAATTTGTGAATGAAGAGGTTGATAAAGGTGTTCAGGTATACAATATCGATTTAACTCCGCAAAAGCCTTCCGGCGATATTCAAAAAATCAGGATCATGATTGATAAATCAAAAATGTTGATTCGTGGTGCCAATATGTCGGGAAAAGATGGCAATACTTATCAGGTAGCCATTAATAAAATCAAAACAGACGGAGTTTTTAAAGACTCTGATTTTATTTTTGATCCGGGAAAACACAAAGGGATTGAAGTGGTGGATATGAGATAATAAAAAAGGTGCCTGACAGCACCTTTTTTATTTTAGGCAATTCGAAAAGTTAATCTTTTGAAATCATTTTATAAACCTTTGAGATTTCCATAAAAGTAGATCCGCCACCGATACCAAAACTACCTCCAACGTAGATTATCATATCTTCAGAATTAATTGATTTGTTGTCGATCAATGAACGTAATGCTGCACGAACCATTTTAAACTTATCTTTTTTCGGTTCTAAATGAGAAGCAATTACACCGTACGATAAAGATAATTCCCTCATGACTCTTTTCTCGTAACAGATTGCATAAACCGTTTTTTCACCTTTGAAGGCTGCCAGATAACGTGGAGTGCGTCCGGTTAATGTATTTGTGATGATAGCATCCGTTTTTAATTCAACGGAAGCCTGAATTGCAGCTTCGGCCAGGTATGCTGTTATCTCATTTTTTAACGGAGGAATCGTAATGTCATTTCGTTTGTCTTTGCTGGCTTCTATTTCCAGCGCGATACGCGACATGCATTCAACTGATTCGATTGGATATTTACCATATGCTGTTTCACCGCTAAGCATGATTGCATCAGTTCTCGAAAAAATTGCATTTGCCACATCATTAATTTCAGCACGGGTTGGCCGCGGGTGATCAATCATGGAATGCAACATTTGAGTGGCAACAATGACTGGTTTCTTTTGCTGAACTGCTTTTTTTATAAGCGTCCGCTGGATTGTCGGGATTTTCTCGGCCGGTATTTCAATACCAAGATCACCACGTGCAACCATGATTCCATAGGCTACTTCCAAAATTTCATCAATATTATTAACTCCATCGAGGTTCTCAATTTTCGCGATGATTTTAACTTTACTGTTTAATTCATCCAGAATATTCTGTACAGCAACTACATCTTTTTTATTCCGAACAAATGAATGAGCAATGAAATCCACATCATATTTGGCAGCGAATTCAATAAATTCAGCATCTTTTTCACTGATTGATGGCAGATCAGGACTGACTCCGGGGGTATTTATACTTTTCTTATTTTTGATCTGACCCGTATTTTCAATGCGACAAATTAAACAATCCTCAGCTTGTTCGATAACCTCCATGGCCAAATCACCATCATCTATAAGAATCTGATTTCCAACAGGAACATCCTTGTGAATATTCTCATAACTGACAAAAACAGTTCCCTGATCAGATTGGCCGGTCCCGCCTTTAATCTTAATCACATCATTTTCAGTCACGTTGATTGGTTCACCAATTCCAAGGGTCCTGATTTCAGGTCCTTTTGTATCTATTAAAATGCCAATATGTTCAGAAACACTTCGAACATTATTAATCATTGTAAGCGCACTTTCGGTAGAGATATGTGCCGTATTTAAACGAACTACATTCATTCCTGCTTTATACAATTGTTGAATAAATTCAACATCACAGCGCTTATCCGAAATAGTAGCAACTATTTTTGTGTGTTTCATATTTGAATTAAATTATTTGAATGCTGCAAAATTAGCTAATTTTTCATTCTTTAAATCGTTAAGACCAATTCGCGAATCAAATGGTCATTAAGATTTAATATAATGAATAACTGCTTCAATTCCAAGGCGATAGGAGTCAAGTCCAAAGCCCATGATACTTCCAACACAGACTGGTCCGATTATAGATTCATGTCTGAAACTTTCACGGGTTAGAATGTTTGAAATGTGTACTTCAACGACAGGTGTTTTAATTCCTGATATTGCATCCCGGATTGCTATTGAAGTGTGCGTATAAGCTCCGGCATTGATTATGATTCCATCATAACTAAACCCGGTTTCATGCAATTTGTTGATCAGTTCGCCTTCAACATTTGATTGAAAATACTCCAGATTCAGCTTCGGAAATTGTCCTTTTAGTGAATCAAAATAAGTATCAAACGACAGATTTCCGTAAATTGATTTTTCTCTAATGCCCAACAGATTTAGGTTTGGACCATTTATTAACAAAATTTTCATGTTTTGACATATTATAATAAAAAAATAGTAACTTAACGGTTTGTAAATTCGTATTAAAAATTATGTATTCTTGGTGGATGTCATTGTTTTTTAGTAGAAGACAAATAGAATTTACAAAACCAAAATTATCAATAATTGTTATAGAATTAAAACTAAAAGTATTTAATTATGAAATGGGAAGATAGCAAAAAAGGATTTGAGTCTTTCTTACGCCTGGAGAAAGGTTTGTCCGCAAATTCAATCGCAGCTTATATCAACGATATTAATAAGCTGATGGTGTTTGCCGACGAAGAACTTAAAAAATTATCTCCGGAGAAGGTAAAATTGAACCATTTGAAAAAATTTGTTGAATGGATCAATGACAAAGGTGTTTCTCCACGTACCCAGGCACGAACTATCTCAGGTATTAAATCTTTCTATAAGTATTTACTTATGGAAGGCAAAGTGAACAGTGACCCGACAACATTGCTGGAATCGCCTAAAATTGGCCGTAAACTTCCGGATGTTTTAACCATTGAAGAGATCGATTTAATGATTGATACAGTGGAGCTAAACAAGCCAGAGGGTCAACGGAACAAAGCTATGCTTGAGACTTTATACAGTTGTGGCCTTCGTGTTTCTGAATTGGTAAATCTACGGATTTCCAATCTGTCGTTTGATCAGGGCTACATAAAAGTCGAGGGAAAATCGAATAAAGAAAGATTGGTTCCGGTAAGTGAAAAGGCTGTTGAAGAAATAAACAAATACATGGATGTTTACCGGAAAACATTAAAAATATCCAAAGACAGTGAAGATATTCTGTTTCTGAACCGGCGGGGCAAAAAATTAAGCAGAGTCATGATTTTTACCATCATAAAAAATCTGGCCATGAAAGCTGGTTTCGACAAAAAAATAAGCCCTCATACTTTCAGGCACTCTTTTGCGACCCATTTAATTAATGGAGGAGCTGATTTGCGTGCAGTTCAGGAAATGTTAGGACATGAATCTATTTTAACCACAGAGATTTATACCCATCTCGATCGGGATTATCTAAAAACCACATTGCAGCAATTTCATCCAAGGTCATAAATTACTGTAGTTTTTTTTGTATTCGAAAGAATGTTAGGAAGTTAATAATTTCTTAACATTCTTTTTTTTTGGTTTTATTGATTTTCTGATTGACCCTCAGAACTTTAAATCGACCTGTTTTACATTGTCAATAGTCTGTTTCAAAATGATCTTAATTTAATATTAACCAATCTTAAAGGGCTCGAAAAAAAACTATTTTTGGTGTCGAGAAAATTTTGATTTGTTGAAACTGTTAAATTTTAATTACTTACTATGAAAAACACAGATCTATTGAAGTACGGTATTAATACCAATGTGGAGATTTCACATAACCCATCTTACGAAGAATTATTTCAGGCAGAAATTGATCCTGCCAATGAAGGATTTGAAAAAGGTGTATTAACAAATACAGGAGCTATTTCTGTTGATACTGGTATTTTTACCGGACGCTCACCTAAAGATAAATTCATTGTTTTAGACGATACAACCAGAGATACTATGTGGTGGGATGGTACAATCAACCGTCCAACTTCACCTGAAGTATTTGATGCATGTAAAGATTTGGTTACGAACCAGCTTTCAGGAGCAAAAAAATTGTATGTTGTTGATACTTATTGCGGTACTAACGAAGATACCCGCATGAAAGTACGTTTTATTATGGAAGTTGCCTGGCAGGCTCACTTCGTAACAAATATGTTTATCCGTCCATCACACTATGAATTAGCCAACTATGGCGAACCTGATTTCGTTTGTTTGAACGGTTCAAAAACGACCAATCCAAACTGGAAAGAACAAGGATTAAATTCTGAAAACTTTACTTTATTCGATTTGACCCGCAAAATGCAGGTTATTGGCGGAACCTGGTATGGTGGCGAAATGAAAAAAGGAATTTTCGCCTTGATGAACTACTATCTTCCATTACGCGGTATCGCTTCAATGCACTGTTCGGCTAACGTTGGTGCTGATGGTGATGTTGCTGTATTCTTTGGACTTTCAGGAACCGGAAAAACAACTTTATCTGCTGATCCAAAACGTTATTTGATTGGTGATGACGAACACGGTTGGGATGATCGTGGTGTATTCAACTACGAAGGTGGTTGTTATGCTAAAGTTATCGACCTGAGCAAAGAAAACGAACCAGACATTTGGAGAGCTATTCGTCGTGATGCATTGTTGGAAAACGTTACGGTTAAAGCTGACGGAACTCCTGATTATTCAAAAGAAGCTTCAAAAACTGAAAATACACGCGTTTCTTATCCAATTTATTTCATCAATAAAATTGTTGCTCCTTCACGTGCAGGACATGCTTCAAAAATTATTTACCTGTCGGCTGATGCTTATGGAGTATTGCCTCCGGTTTCTATTCTGGACGAAAAATCAGCTCAATATCACTTCCTTTGCGGTTATACTTCGAAATTAGCAGGAACTGAACGTGGTATTACTGAACCACAGATGTCTTTCTCTCCAGCATTCGGAGAAGCTTTCTTAACCTTACACCCAACCATGTATGCCAAAACACTGGTAGCCAAAATGCAGGAAAATGGCGCAAAAGCTTATTTGGTGAACACTGGTTGGAACGGAACTGGCAAACGTATGTCATTGAAAGATACCCGTGCAATTATCGACGCAATTATCGACGGTTCAATTCTTGAAGCAGAAACAAGAGAAATTCCAATCTTAAATCTGACTGTTCCTGTTGCATTGAATAATGTTTCTGAAGGTATCCTTGATCCACGTGATACTTATCCAACAGAATCTGACTGGACCGCAAAAGCACAGGTTCTGGCTAAAAAATACATTGCCAACTTTGAACAATACTGTGACAACGATGCAGCTATCGCTTTGAAAGTTGCCGGACCACAATTAGACTAATACTTAGTTTGAATAATTATAGGAAACCCTGTTGGAAACAACAGGGTTTTTTTATGTCAAAATTTCGAGTAATCCTGATTCAATGTCGGGATATTTGAACACGAATCCTGTTTCAATTAACCGTTCCGGAAAAACTTCGGGAGATTGATAAAGCAAAGATGCAGCTTCACCATACACAAATTTTAAGGTGATTTCAGGAACAGTAAAAATTGCCGGTTTCCTGAGCAATTTGGCCAATGACCTGGTAAACTGATCATTTGAAATGCTTTTAGGCGCAACTAAATTGTACACCCCATTGGTTTCCGGATGATTCAAACCCCATAAAATTGCCTGAATCACATCCTGGATATGCACGAAAGGAAAGGGTTGTTTTCCTGAACCGATTTTTCCACCCAGGCCAAGTTTAAAAACCGGAAGCAGGTTTGTAATGGTTTTGGCTTCCTTCCCAATCACCAATCCAATTCTGAAAATAATTCTCCGAACAGTTGGTGGTAATTCAGATGAAGAATTTTCCCATTGTTTGACAACCTCACCAATAAAATCAGTCGAATATTTCTGGCTTGATTCCGTATGACGGCTTCCCGGTGCGTAAATTCCAATTGCAGAGGCTGAAATAAATATTTTGGGTCTCTGATTCTCAGGCAGTAAGTTAATTGCTTTGGATAGGTTTTGGGTGGTTATTACCCTGCTCTTCAGAATATCTGTTTTACTGTTTTTTGTCCATCGCCGTAAAATTGAAGCTCCAGCCAAATGAATTACAGCATCAATCTGGCTTAAAAGTAGTGTCAAATCCTCAATATGGTAAAGATTTTTCCGTTCGAGCAAAATACACTCGTGGCCTGATTCCTTCAGTTTTTTAACCAGGTTCTGTCCAATGTATCCGTTTGTTCCCGATATTGTGATCTTCATGAGTAAAAATTTTGAATTAATACTATTGTTGAAAGAAATACAATCAATCTGAATTTAAGTTTATCATTTAGATTTAGATTCACGAAAAACTTCAATTTAGTGTAATTTTGCAGCTCTGAATCTAAAATTTCTCTCTTTGACTACTCCAAAAATTGAATAAAATTTGAATTCGTTCAAAATATTTGTCATTACTTTTTTTTCAGGAAAATGAAATTGGAAATTTCGATTAAGTTTGTTGTCAGGTAACGAATCACTGATTCAGAATATATTTTAGGAATGAAAAAGAAATCCCCCATATCTGCTGCAAAATCAAAGACTAAAGCAACAACATCGACCAGAAAGAAATCAAGTTCATCGAAAAGTTTTGGACGCAAAATTTTTATTTTTTTTCTGAAGGCCGGAGTTGCCCTGCTTCTACTGGCTTTCTTATTCTTTCTGATTGTGTACGTCGGATTTACCGGCCCTGTGCCTTCGAGTGAAGAATTACAGAAAATCAAGAATCCGGTTGCCAGTGAGGTTTATGCCAACGATGGCCGATTGCTTGGCCGGTATTACATCGAAAATCGCAGTAACATCAGTTTCGATCAGATTTCGCCAAATGTTATCAACGCATTGGTTGCCACCGAAGATTCCAGGTTTTATCATCACCGGGGAATCGACGAGGTTGCGTTACTCCGGGTTTTTGTAAAATCAGTGCTTTTACAGGATCGCAGTTCCGGCGGTGGAAGTACACTCAGCCAGCAGATTGCCAAGAACTTGTTTCCCCGGAAAACCTTCGGACCTCTGACCATGCCTGTGAATAAGCTTCGCGAATCAATCATTGCCTATCGTCTGGAACGTTTATATACCAAAGAAGAAATTCTGGCGCTTTATTTAAATACGGTTCCTTTTGCAGAAAATACATTTGGAATCGGAGTCGCGTCCGAACGTTTTTTCAGTAAAGCTCCATCGAAACTGGCTGTTCATGAAGCTGCTACTTTAGTTGGAATGCTGAAAGCAAATAACAGTTATAATCCACGTAAAAATCCTGAACGCTCACTCGAACGCCGGAATGTGGTGATCGACCAGATGCTTAAATACGGATATCTTTCGGAAGGAGAAGCCAAATTAAACAAAGCCGAACCTCTTGAAATCAAATATAACCTCATCACTTATAACGAAGGGCCGGCACCATACCTGATGGAGAAAATCCGTCCGTTTTTGCAATCCTGGTGTGAAGAACATCTGAAAGAAGACCAGACTACCTACAATTTGTTTACCGATGGAATTAAAGTTCAGACGACTCTGGATTTTGATATGCAAATGGCTGCCGAAAAGGCAGTGGAAGATCAGATGAAAAATCTTCAGGCACAATTCGATCAGCACTGGGGGAAAACGAATCCATGGGGAAACGACCAGTCGGTGGTAACCCGCGGGATGAAACGGTCTGAAAGATACCGGAATCTGAAAAAAGCCGGTATTCCTGACGATCAGATCAGGGGAATTTTCACACAACCCACTTCCGTTTCACTTTTTAGCTGGGAAGGAAATAAACAGGCCGAGATGTCGCCAATGGATTCAATCAAATATTACCTGAGAATCCTGAATTCAGGATTTATGGCGATGGATCCATTTTCCGGAGAATTAAAAGCCTATATCGGTGGAAATGATTTTCGCTATTTCAAATACGATCACACCACATCGAAACGTCAGGTTGGATCGACATTTAAACCGATCGTTTATTTGGGCGCACTCGAAGCCGGAATTTCTCCGGACACTTATTTTGCGAACGAAAAGAAAGTATATCCTGAATACGACAACTGGTCGCCCGAAAATTCACACGATGATTATACCGGATATTATTCGATGGAAGGTGCTCTATCCAAATCGATTAACACGATAGCTGTGGATGCAATTATTCAGGCCGGAATATCGAATGTGGTTGATCTGGCACACCGGATGGGAATCGAATCTGATTTGCCCGAATATCCATCACTGGCCCTGGGCGTTGCATCGGTTTCGCTTGAGGAAATGGTTTGTGCCTATTCCGAGTTTGTAAACGGAGGACATAAAATCACCCCTTATTATTTAAAATCAATTAAATCCAATTCAGGAGAAAAACTGGAAGAATTTGAAAATATTCAATCGGGCGAATACGTTGCTTCGGCTGAAAACTGTCACATCATCACTCAAATGCTGAAATCGGTGATTGACGACGGAACCGGGAGCACAATCCGGTCGGTGTGGGGAATTGATTCAGAATTTGCCGGTAAAACCGGGACTACACAGGATCAGGCAGATGGTTGGTTCATCGGGATGACTCCAACATTGGTGGCAGGTGCCTGGGTAGGTGGCGAAGATCAAACGGTTCATTTCCGCACACTTGGCGCCGGAGCCGGAGGCCACACTGCTTTGCCAATTGTGGGCCAGTTTTACAGTCAGATCCTGAAACAAAGTAAATTCCAGAACATGCGGTACAGTACTTTTAATTCCCCGTCGGAAGAAAGTCTGGCCATGTTGAATATTCCGCCCTACCGCGAAATCCTGGAAGTTGGCGTCCGGGGATTTATTCACGATATTTTTGCAAAAAAAGACCACAACAAAAAAACTGAATTGGAAGCCATCGAAAGATCAAAATCAGAAGAAGCTAAAAACGAAACTAAATCTGAAGCTGAAAAAGAAAAGAAACCATTCTGGCAAAGCATGAAGGAAATATTTAAGAAGAAAAGGAAATAATGAGCAATAATTTAATTTTAAAAAGGCTGGAGAGGTATTTTTCTGAAGTCTCGGAAAAAAACAAAATTTACATTTTAAGCTTATTTGTTGGTCTCCTAAGCGGAACGGCCGCGTTTATGCTGAAAAATTTCATCCATTACGTCAGTCATTTTCTGACAAAACATTTTAAAGATTCTGACGAAAGTTTCTATTACCTGGCATATCCGATGATTGGAATCCTGATCAGTATGCTGATTGTGAAATATCTGATCAAAGACGATATCAGTCACGGAGTATCCAAAATTTTATCCTCGCTGTCGAAAAAGGACAGTTACATCAAGGCACACAACATGTTTTCGTCGATGGTAACCAGCGGATTTACCATTGGTTTTGGAGGTTCGGTTGGAGCTGAAGCGCCTATTGTTTATACTGGTGCTTCACTTGGATCATACGTTTCAAAGGTATTTAACCTCGACCGGAATGAGGTGCGGCTTCTGATTGGTTGCGGTGCGACCGGTGCAATTGCGGGTATCTTCAAAGCGCCGATTGCCGGAATCATGTTTACACTCGAAGTGCTCATGCTTGATCTCTCGACAGCATCCTTAATCCCACTTCTGATTTCAGGGATTACTGCCGCTACATTGGCTCATTTCTTTATGGGCGATACGGTCTTATTCCATTTTTCGGTTCAGAATAAATTCGACTACAGCAATTTATTTTATTATATACTGCTTGGAGTTTTCAGCGGATTCATCTCTTTTTATTTCACCCGAACCGGTATGTTTGTCGAAAGTCAGGTGAAGAAAATAAAAAACAGCTATCAAAAACTGATTGTTGGTGGTATTTCACTGGGAATAATGGTGTTTTTCTTTCCATCGTTATGGGGCGAAGGATATGAATCGATCAATAAAATATTCAGTGGTACCGGTTCAGATTTGCTCAACAATTCGATCTTTTTTCAATTTAAAACTGAACCTCATTATTTGCTGATTATTCTAATATTGATCCTGATCCTTAAAGTCGTAGCCATGGCCATAACAACCTCCAGCGGCGGAGTGGGGGGTATTTTTGCACCAACCCTGTTTATGGGCGCTGTTGGCGGTTATATTTTATCTTTATTCCTGAATACTTATTTTGGCTTGCATTTGTCGCCTGCAAATTTTGCTCTTGTTGGAATGGGTTCGCTGATGGCCGGAGTTATGCATGCACCATTGCTGGGCATCTTCTTAATTGCAGAAATTACAGGTGGATATCAATTGCTTGTTCCATTGCTTATTTCATCAACAGTGGCCTATGTAACCATTACCCGATTTGAACCGCATTCGATTTATACCAAACGTTTGGCCGAGTTGGGAGATCTGGTTACCCACCATAAGGATAAAGCTGCCATGCATTTCATGAATGTAAAAGAGCTGATTGAAACAGATTTTGAAATCGTTTCACCTGAACTTAATCTTGGACAGTTAACCTATTATGTTGCACGGTCAAAGCGCGATCTTTTTCCGGTGGTGGACGAAAATGGAATGATGAAAGGAATGTTTAAAATGAACGATATCCGAAACCTGATGTTTGAACAGGATTTATATGAGAAAATAACCGTGCGAGATATCATGTACATGCCCGAATTTTATATTTCGCCAAATGATCCGATGGAAATTATTGTCGAGAAGTTCAAGTCATGTAAACGCTATAACCTGGCGGTGATCGACGATGGTAAATATGTTGGATTTATTTCGCGTGGGAATGTGTTTTCGGCCTACCGCGATACCATGGCCGACTTGTCGCACGAATAAACCTGGTTTATCCCTTTAGCGAAAAACCTCCGGAATGTCAATCATTCCGGAGGTTTTTCATTATTGAGGTATTTAGTTTTTCAGGATTTTGAAATTGAAGAGGTAAACAGATGCAAAAATAAAAGTAAAAATTGCGTTGGTAACCGAAAAAGAATGTGATCCAAGCCAGAATACCGGAAGTGTCATAATTATTACCTGCGCTGCCAGATAAAAATAAAGCCCTGTTTTTTGTGTCCGGTAAAGTTTTAGTGCACCCATGAGCGAAAAAGCAAACGCAACGCCTAGCAAAGCAAAATACAATGGATTTAGATTTTCTGTTGCAGTAAAGTTTGTAATTCCGGTGATTATTTTAGTTGTTTCCTGAAAGAAAATGGCAGCAATGAACATGCTCAAAAAACCAATACTACTTCCTGAAATGCTGAAAATACAAGCGGCTTCAAACAAAATGGGTTTGTTCTTCATCTTATCGAATGTTTAAATGTTCAAAAATACCTCATTTTTTGAATAACTTCATTTTAATCTCAACCTGAAATTATTATACCTTTGGCACTTCAATTTTAATAAATAATTTACCGCAATGGAAAGAGATACTAAAGTATTCGAAATCATAGAAATGGAGCGTCAGCGTCAGCTAAGCGGAATTGAATTGATTGCATCGGAAAATTTCGTGAGCGATCAGGTTATGGAAGCGATGGGGTCGGTGATGACCAATAAGTATGCTGAAGGATATCCAGGTGCCAGGTATTATGGCGGTTGCCAGATTGTTGACATGACAGAACAACTGGCTATCGATCGCATTAAAGAATTGTTCGGTGCTGTTTATGCCAATGTTCAGCCACACTCGGGTGCACAGGCAAATGCTGCAGTTTTAAGTGTTATCCTGAATCCGGGAGATAAATTCTTAGGTCTGGATTTGGCTCATGGCGGCCACCTTTCGCACGGCTCGCCGGTTAACTCTTCAGGAGTACTTTATCATCCGGTTGCCTACCATGTGAAAGAAGAAACCGGAATGGTTGATTACGATGAAATGGAAGCACTTGCTATAGAGCACAAACCAAAACTGATTATCGGTGGTGCATCGGCTTACTCACGTGAATGGGATTATGCCCGCATGCGTGCCATTGCCGATCAGGTTGGCGCTATGCTAATGATTGACATGGCCCATCCTGCCGGTTTAATTGCTGCCGGATTATTGGAAAACCCAGTAAAATATGCTCATGTCGTCACTTCAACAACTCATAAAACCTTGCGTGGCCCTCGCGGTGGAATTATCCTGATGGGCGAAGATTTTGAAAATCCATTCGGGTTCAAAACACCAAAAGGAGTAACCAAAATGATGTCGCAGGTTCTTGATTTTTCGGTATTCCCCGGACAGCAAGGTGGACCTTTGGAACATGTAATCGCCTCGAAAGCAGTTGCTTTTGGAGAGGCTCTTGATCCATCGTACAAAGTTTATCAGTCTCAGGTAAAGAAAAATGCTTTGGTGATGGCTGAAGCCTTTATGGCTAAAGGATACAAGGTGATTTCAGGGGGTACAGACAATCATTCGATGTTGATTGACCTTCGGACTAAATTCCCTGAAATTTCAGGAAAACAAGCTGAAAATGCCCTGGTTCGTGCTGACATTACCATCAATAAAAATATGGTTCCTTTCGACAGCCGTTCACCCTTTACAACTTCAGGATTACGTGTCGGTACACCTGCTATTACAACCCGAGGAGTTAAAGAAGATCTGATGCCGGTAATTGTTGAACTGATCGATGAAGTATTGAGTAACATCGAAAATGAAGAAGTGATTCTTTCGGTACACAAAAAAGTGAATGCCTTGATGAAAGATCTTCCTCTTTTTGCCTGGTAATCTAATTGTTATCAAATAATAAAATAACTCCGGAAGATGATTCTCAAATCATTACTTCCGGAGTTATTTATTTTTAGAACCTCTTTACTTACCAAACCTCCAAGGTCTATAAAATTTTGGAGGTTTAGTTTCCTGAAAGTGTTTTCGATGACCTTGGAGGTTTATTTTTCTTCTTTATTTTCTTCCTTTTCTTCCGGATGCAATTGTTTCTGGAATATCTGAGCCACTTCGAAAACCGGGTATTCCCACGAATTTCCCTGAATATTGCCGGCAATGGCGATCACCATTTTGTCTTCAGGATAAATTAAAACAGTCGCGCTTCCGCCGGTTACCGAACCACGCTGTCCATAAAACGGGTGATTTTTATCGTCCTTCGAAATGATCAGTCCAAAACTGTACTGTGACGACATTCCGTTATTTAATTTAAACGGAGTCGTTAATAAATCAATGGTTTCCTGTTTCAGGAATCCCGGATAAATCAAGGTATTGCCAAGTTTTACCAAATCGAGAACGGAACTCAGATAACCCACTGAGGCTTCTTTTCCGCGCAGATCGACCTGGCGGGCCACAATCGGTTGGGCAATAAAATCGTAATCGTAAGTATTGCTCTTATTTTCGGTGATTCGCATGGGCATTTCATAAATGGTGTTGTCCAGCTGCAAAGTGTCTGTTAATGTTTCCTTTACCACTTTCGAGAATTTCGAATTGGTTGCCTTTTCAATCAGGTGGGCAATCAGGTCATAATTAAGTCCGGAATGTACATAGTAAGCACCTGGCTTATAGATCAGATCATCATCGATAAAGGAGGCGATTGTTTTATCCAGTGTGTTGTTTTTTTCTAATCCTTCCGGCGATTCTTCTTCTCTTATTCCTGCGGAATGGGCTCCAAGTTGACGAATGGTGAAATTCTCGGATTTTGGTTTCATGTCGGGCAAATATTCAGCAACCGGCTTGTCAATCTGTAGTTTACCTTCTTCGGAAAGTTTGGCAGCTGTGATGGCAGTTATTAATTCAGTAACCTGTCCAAGCCTGAATTTATGCGAGGGCGAAGCTTTTGTTTTTAATTCATAATTGGAGTAACCGATTCCATCGGCCCAAACGATCTGGTTATCGATTGAAACAGCGATCGAAAATCCGGGAACCATGTTGGTTGCATGAAATACACCCAGTTTCTGATACGAATCGATGATACTTTTTTTGTATTTTGGTAATCTGACGATTGTCTTGTCGTCCGGTTTCTGCCGGCAAGAAAACAAGGTTCCGAAAACAACCAGAAAAAGCATCGTTCTGGAAAATAATAAGTTTTTCATCTGGTAAATCTGATTGGTTTTTATAGGCCCCGAATTTAGAAAAACTTTCAATTTTACAGGAAAAGCTGAACAGCTAATGTCACTGAACTAAATGTTAAAAAATCTAAAGACTAGTTTTTACTTCTTATTATGATTTTTTCTGAATCGAATAATTTCACCGGTTCAGAAATTAAATCTCCTGAATAACCATATTTAAGGACATACTTTAGCTGTTCGGACTTAAATTTATGATTTTCAACTTTCATATTTTGTATATTGTTGGCAATAATTCGAAAATAGATTCTTCTTCTTCTGAAAAATATTAAGCTAAACTAACAGGGTGGATTTATGAAAAAGTATGTATTGTCGATTGATCAAAGTACAACTGCCACCAAAGCAGTTTTGTTTGATCAGGATGTTCAGTTAGTGATTCAAAAAAATATCGATCATAAACAATTCTTCCCGAAATTGGGATGGGTGGAACACGATGCCGAAGAAATTTACCGGAAAACGAAACAAGCAATCCGGTCTGTGATTGAAAAAAGCAAAGTTCCTTCTGCTGATATTTCGGCAATTGCGATTACTAACCAGCGAGAAACGACTGTAGTTTGGGACCGTAAAACCGGCAAGCCGGTATTCAATGCCATCGTGTGGCAGGACCGGCGAACAGCGGATTATTGCATGAGCTTAAAAGAAGCCGGATTCGAAAAAGTAATTACAGGGAAAACCGGATTGCTGATCGATGCTTATTTCTCGGCTTCAAAAATCCGCTGGATTCTGGATCACGTCGATGGCGTTAAAGAGCGTGCACACAAGGGAGAACTCGCTTTTGGAACTACCGACAGCTGGGTGATCTGGAACCTGACCAATGGGAAGTCGCACATTACCGATGTTTCAAATGCCAGCCGGACCATGTTGTTCAATATTCACACCCTGAAATGGGATGATGAATTACTGAAAATTTTTGGCATACCGGCATCCATGTTGCCCCAGGTTGTACCATCGAGCTATGTAAACGGAATGGTAACCGATATCGAAGAATTAAATGGCGTTCCGATTGCAGGAATTGCCGGAGACCAGCAGGCTGCCTTATTTGGCCAGATGTGTACACAGGAAGGAATGGCAAAATGTACTTACGGAACCGGATGTTTTCTGGTGATGAATACCGGATCAAAAGCAATCGTTTCGGGAAATAAATTACTAACTACCATCGGTTGGCAAATAGGAACGGAAGTGAGTTATGCGCTGGAAGGAAGTGTTTTTATGGGCGGTGCCGTAATTCAGTGGCTGCGCGATGGCCTTGAATTTTTTGCTCAGGCTCCTGAAAGTGAAGAGTTGGCTGCTCAGGTTGACGATAGCGGGGGAGTGGTTTTTGTCCCATCACTGACTGGTCTTGGAGCACCGCACTGGGATCCGTATGCACGTGGTTCGATTTTCGGGATTACCCGCGGAACCACCAAAGCTCATCTGACCCGCGCTGCACTCGAAAGTATTTGTTTTCAGGTAAACGATGTGATTGAAACCATGAAACGCGATTCGGGTGAGGATATTGCTGAATTACGGGTCGATGGCGGTGCGGCTGCCAATAACCTGATGCTTCAGTTTCAATCCGACCTTTCGCAGATAAACCTCGTGCGGTCGACCAATGTGGAGACCACGGCTTTGGGGGTTGCTTTTTTTGCCGGTATTGCTGTTGGACTATGGAGTCTCGAAGAACTTCAGAGTAAATGGATCATTGAGAGAACCTTTAAAACTTCAGGAAACAAGCAGGACATCGGGAAAATGAAATCGCGCTGGTACAAAGCTGTTGAAAGAACAAAAAACTGGATTGATTAATCTTTAACACCGATAATTTAAAGCTATGAAACGTTCAGAATCATTACGGGCTATTCAATATTCTCCGGATAAAGTTTGGGATGTTGTAATCATAGGAGGTGGAGCAACCGGTTTGGGTGCCGGAGTTGATGCCGCTTCCAGAGGATTGGAAACCTTATTGCTGGAAAAGTACGATTTTTCGAAAGGTACATCTTCGCGAAGTACAAAACTGGTACATGGTGGTGTACGTTATCTGGCCAACGGTGATATTGGATTGGTTTTGGAAGCTTTAAATGAACGTGGATTGCTGCTGCAGAATGCACCGCATCTGGTACAGAACCTGAAATTTATAATCCCAAATTACGACTGGTGGGATGGACCTTTTTATACGGTTGGCCTAAAAGTTTATGATATGATGGCTGGTAAACTGGGCCTGGGGCCATCCATTCATATTTCGAAAGATGAAACGATGGCCGCCATTCCAAATTTGGTTGAAGAAGACCTGAAAGGCGGTGTTATTTATCACGATGGTCAGTTTGATGATTCTAGATTAGCCATCAGTCTGGCACAAACCATTACCGACAATGGTGGATACGTACTGAATAATTGTGGAGTGACCGGATTGTTGAAAAATGATGAAGGTATCATATCCGGAGTGGAATGTTTTGATTCGGAAAATAACCAAAGCTATTCGATTAAAGCAAAAGTTGTAGTGAATGCTACCGGTATTTTTGTTGACTCAATTAACCGGATGGATGAGCCTGAACATGAAAAAACGGTTGTGCCCAGTCAGGGTATTCACATCATTCTCGATCAGTCATTTCTTCAAAGCGATTCGGCAATTATGATTCCAAAAACAACCGATGGCAGGGTGTTGTTTGCCGTTCCATGGCATGGAAAAGTAGTCGTTGGAACCACGGATACACCAATGGAAAATCCGGAGATTGAACCCCGGGCGCTGGATGATGAGATCAGATTTATCCTCAGTACTGCCGGAAAATATTTAACGAAAAAGCCAAAACGGAAAGATGTTCTAAGCATTTTTGCCGGATTAAGGCCATTGGCGGCGTCAAATGATGCCAATCAGGAAACCAAGGAAATTTCCCGAAGTCATAAATTAATTATTTCGCAATCGGGATTAATAACGATGATTGGTGGAAAATGGACGACCTACCGAAAAATGGGCGAAGATATTGTGGATAAAGCTATAATGTTGGGTGGACTTGGTAACAGAGAGTGTGTGACTAAAAACATGCCCATTCATGGATATGTAAAAAACACAGCAAACACTGGTCATTTGTACGTTTATGGCTCAGATGTCCCCAAAATTAAAACACTGATCAGTCAAAATCCGGAATGGGGTGAAAAACTCCATGCAAATCTTCCATACCTGAAAGCCGAAGTGGTTTGGGCAGTTCGTGAAGAGATGGCCCGAAATGTGGAGGATGTACTTGCCCGTCGAACCCGGGCACTTTTACTTGATGCCAGGGCCAGTGTGGAAATTGCTCCGGAAGTGGCAGCTATTATGGCTAAAGAACTTGGATTTCCGCAGGAATGGGAAATGGAACAAATTCAAAGTTATGCAGCATTTGCAAAAGGTTATATTTTATGCTGAAAAGATAAAATACAATATTTAATCATTTATCAATTACCAATTTATGAGTCCAATAATTGCTGAATATCTGGGTACATGTATATTAATCCTGATGGGAGCGGGAGTTTGTGCCAACAGTTCATTAAATGGCACCTTTGCCAAAGGTGCCGACTGGTTGCTGATTTCATTCGGTTGGGGATTTGGTGTATATCTGGGTGTAATTGTAGCAGGCCCTTCAAGCGGAGCCCATCTCAATCCGGCAGTTTCAGTTGGTCTGGCTGTCGCCGGAAAATTTTCATGGTCTGATGTCCCTTTGTATGTTGTTGCGCAATTACTTGGTGCAATGTCAGGAGCATTTTTAACCTGGCTTCTTTATGCCGACCATTATAACCGTACAGAAGATGCAGGAACCATAAAAGGTACTTTTTGTACTTCACCGTCAATTAAAAATACTGCCAGAAACTTACTTAGTGAAGTTGTTGGCACCTTTATATTGATCTTTGTAGTTCTGCTAATCGCCGGTCCTGAATTGAAAATTGCCGGATTAATTGAAGTAAAAATTGGTTTGGGGTCTGTTGGAGCACTTCCGGTTGCCTTGCTGGTGGTAGCAATTGGAATAAGTTTAGGAGGTTTAACTGGATATGCAATCAATCCGGCCCGTGACCTTGGTCCGAGGATCATTCATGCACTGGTTCCAATAAATTCGAAAGGAACAAGTGACTGGGGATATGCCTGGATTCCGATCGTTGGACCTTTGGCAGGCGCGACTCTTGCGGCAGGGCTTTATCTGCTTGTGGTGTAAGTTATTTCTGAATTTACCAGTTTAAACGATGCCCGATTGTCCATTCAATAAAATCGGAAATATAAAATTCGGTAGCCCGAAGATTTATTCCTGCAAAGAGATCTTTACTGAAATGATATTTTACCCCGATACGCTGATAAAATCGGGAAGTCATATTGGTCGTTTTTTGACGGTAGACATAAACTCCCGGTTGGATAAGCACTGATAATTTGTCGATTACTAATTCATACGAAGGGAATACACTCAGCGAAAGATGCCGGTTAAATGCAGTTTCCTGTTCATCGAGCTTTCCGCTTTCCACAATAACCTGAGAACTTTGGGAGCCATTGTAACCCACATTAAAGCCAAAACCTACTTTCGATTTATAGGAAACCTGACGGTTAAAGGTATTGTTGATGCCAAAGACCGGAAGATTAATTCCTTTCATAGCAGTAACCACATCAACATCGGTACCCAGGTAAATTGTATTTTGCATTCCGAAATAGCCTGAAATGATCCATTCATAATGTCTCTTATATTTGGGTTTTACCTGATCCTGATATTGGATTGGATCGTCAAAAAGATCATACGATAGACTAATCTTCGAAGCCCCTGTATTTAATCCCTTGTTCGGAAGTTTAAGATGACCATTCGAAAAATGGGTGAATCCATATCCTAATCCCAGATTTATTCTTTTGCCAACCGGATATTTCAAATTAACTCCGGCATCAATGTACACACTTCTGTCGGTACTGATGGCAACATTTCCCGGATTGACTACCGGATCGTAATGATTCCAGTTAAAGGTAAGCCCAAGCCCTAGTTCGTAGTTCAGGCTGAACTTTTTAATCTGAAAAAACGGAGCATTAAAAAATCCATATACTGCAATTGGATGACCCAGCATTTTTGTATTGAAATAATTGGCCGAATAAACTCCCATTCCAAATTCGGGATACCTGTACAGTTGTTGCCAAAGTTGATCGCCGGTAGTTTGCCTGGCAATCCGGAACGAATAGCTATAAAAATGTGCCAGCCCATCCAGATCCGAATTCTGTGACTTTACAAAATCATTGGTTGGCATAACATTCCCATAGTCAAAACGTAATTCCGTCTTTATTCTGTTTTTCTGGATGATGGAATCTAACCGATTATGCTGAGCATCAACCGAAAAGGGTAGAAGAGCAGTCGAAACCACCAAACCAAGACATATTTGGTAAAATTTCTTCATTTTAAAACTTTAAAACTAAAAAGTACAAGCCAGCGAGAATGATTTATATCCGGCCATCGGCAAAAACGATATTTTTTTATTTCCGGATGAAAGCTGAAGTTTTTTTAGCGGCTTGAAATAATAAACTAAGTTACCGGTTAAAATTCCAATTCCGGCACCGGTTAAAACATCCGGAAGCCAGTGTGCCCTGTTGGTCATCCGGAGGCAGCCTGTTGCAGTTGCAAACGCGAATCCGCTGTAAGCCAGCCAGGGATCGGTGTCGATAAATTCGTGGTACAAAACTGTTGCTCCGGCAAACGCCAGAGTGGTGTGTCCCGATGGATAAGAATTGTCGGCACCGGTTGGCCGCGTAACTTTGGTTGCTTTTTTCAGCCCCTGGGTTACTATTCCTGAAACAAACTGAGTAATCAACAGATATTTAGTTTGGTCGAATATGTTGTTTTTGTGTTTGATTCCCAGGGCATCAAAAAGATACATTTCAGCCATTGGACTATATTGTAAGTAATCATCCACTCCATTATTCGTTTCTGGGATTGCATCTTCAATCCTGTTTTTAATGGTTCCAATGTTGAGTAAAGCTCCCGTGGTTATCAAACCAACGGGTATAATCTGATGCCTAAGAAAATTATTCTGATTTAGTTTTACAGATGCAATGCTGTCATTTTGAGCAGACAGAGTAGAAACGTTGAAGATTAGGATAATTAAATAAATAAACTTTCTCATGTGATATTTAAAAATATTTTTTTACAGGAAAAATAAAGTGAATCGAAATGAAATGTGATTTTCTTTTCGATTCGCAAATATATGGATATGTATTTGGCATAACAATTTTAATTTGACAAAGCAATAAGAATTGAAAATTCCTCAGAAATTGGTATTTTTTTCGGTTGCCAAATTTGATGAAATCAAATAAAAGATTGCAAGCTGATTTGTTTCCAGTATTTTGTAAAATTCATACGATATGAATGAGTCAATGTCAGTTTTCTTATAATCCATGAAAATTTGAAATCGTCTTTGTTTATTGGTTTTTCAGAATTCTCAGAATAAGGAATGAAAAAATACGGTTGCAGCTAATTCCGGAGGAACAGGCAGAACAAAATTCAATTTTACTACATTTGCTTTTCGCGTAAAACCTGATCTATGATTTTGAAAATTAAACTTCACTGGCAAATTCTCATTGCCCTTATTTTAGCGGTTGCCTTTGGTTATTTTTTACCCGATTGGATTCGGTATACCTCCTGGATGGGCGATGTATTTCTGCGTGGCCTGAGCATGGTGGTGGTGCCCCTGGTTTTCAGTTCGATTATCAGCGGAGTTGCCAGCATCGGCGGTGGTTCGAATCTGGGGCGACTGGGATTTAAAACCATGGGATTGTATCTTTCTACCAGTTTTGTCGCCATATTAACCGGACTTTTATTTGTTAATTTATTTCAGCCCGGTTCAGGGGCAAACCTTGAAAGTGCTGCTGCCATTGATGTTATGCAGTCAGGAAATTCGGTGAGTGATATTTTACTTCGTGCCATTCCGGATAATATTGTTGATTCGATGGCTAAGGGTCAAATCCTTCCGGTGATCTTCTTTGCGATTTTATTTGGATTTTTTATCACTCAAATTCCGACTGAAAAAAAGAAATATCTGACGAAGTTATTTGATTCTATTTTCGAGGTCATGATGAAAATTACCATGTTCATCATTCGGTTCACCCCATTTGGAATTTTTGCAATCGTAGCCAAAGAAGTTGCCCGAAATTCAGGTTCATTATCGAATATCGCCGGAAGTCTGGGAATATATGTGCTTACCGTACTCCTTGCTCTATTTGTTCATGCCGGAATAACCCTTCCGTTGGCGGTGAAATTAATCGGAAAAGCGAAACCTTACCTGCATTTCAGGAATATGGCCACACCGCTGTTAACGGCTTTTTCAACTTCATCATCCAATGCAGCTTTGCCTTTAACCATGGAAGCTGTTGAGCACAATGATGGCGTTTCGGGCAAAATAACCAGTTTTACCTTGCCTCTTGGTGCAACCATCAACATGGATGGAACGGCTCTTTACGAATGTGTTGCGGTAATATTTATAGCCCAGGCTTATGGCATTCATCTCAGTGTTGGGCAGCAATTTATTGTTGTGATAACGGCATTGCTGGCAGCCATTGGTTCGGCCGGAATCCCGATGGCCGGTCTGGTGATGATGACCATTGTTTTGAATGCGGTCAATCTTCCGCTCGAAGGAGTTGGTTTAGTTCTGGCAGTCGACCGGATACTGGATATGACCAGAACGACTGTAAATGTTTGGGGTGACACCTGTGTAGCTGTAATCGTAGCGAAATCGGAAGGAGAGGAACTGAAGATTTAATTTTCGTAACAGTTATTTTCTATCTGTACAAATAATTCGCCCTATAAAAGAACTGTTAAATCCTGAATTTAAATCCTGAAAATCGGTTCCATATACAACTCAGCCCCGCAGAATATCAAATTAATATTCTACCGTAAATTGGTTCTGCTTTTAAAACAGATCGTAAATCTTATCCGTTAATTCAATCAAATCGATCTGAAAAATTCATAATTAATATTTTCGAGTTCTGTTAATGATGGACACCGGTAATAAATAATTTCATCATTCGAACCAATATAAAAACCGGTTTCTATACTCCGGTAGAGCAGATTTCCGGAGAAAACCCGCTTGACGGTCTTCATGTGTTTTCCATCTTCGCTGTTTAGAATTTCCAGACAGTCTCTCAGGTGTTCAACTTCTTCATAGGGAAGATAATCTACCGATCCCATTTTTTGATTGGTTGCCATATCGCCCAGTTTTAACTCAACAAAAAAAAGCTTTGGCAATGCAATGGGCGATGATCCATCGGTAAGCCGTTTTAAATACGCGGTAGGATTCAAATTGCTTGCAATCAAAGGCGATACCGGACATAATTCCTGAAACAGGTAGTTTCGGTCCATATGTTTCGGGGCCTGATTGTAAGGAGTTTTCTCCAATTCAAGGATGTGGCCGTTTTCAGTAGTCAGGTAAAGATTTTTCAATGCAGGCAATGGTATCATTTCCAGTACTTTGTAAACTGAAAGATAGACGGATCTTTTGGGGCTTCCATCCGGTTTTGCCACACAACGTTTATTCAGAATTTCCATATCGATCAGGTTTTTCACCTGACTAAGGTCGATTTCAAAAAACAAGGCTTGCGCTCTGTTTCTTTTTTTTGTGCCTGTTGAAAGGTATTCACCAAATTCTCTGGGGGGTAACATGGAAGCAATGAGTGCTTCGGGGATTGCGGTTAAATAAATAAACTTGCTCATAGGTTTATATTTTTGAAGTGAAACAAATCCTACGATCTCATAAATTCACATTTCAGTGGTTAAAAGAACATTCCAATTATCATTTTCTCCTGAATAAATCATTGAAATGCAATAAAAAATTGATCTGGCCAGAATAGATTTCAATTGGACAGTCAGCTAATAGTATACCTGATTTTTAAAATTAAGTTGACTTTATTTTCGGAATAAATTATATGCTTTTGGATACAATCTTATGGGTGAATTGCTGGTGGATTTATAAAATTATTCGAATTTATCTTCCGGAGTTGGAAGAAAATGACAGGTTTTGCAGACTTTATCCTGGGCCCAGGCGTAAAATTAGCACAAAAGCAGGCCGATCGCCAACTTGACAAAAATTTGATTGATCTTCGACAGGAATAGAAGAGGGTTACAGGCAGATTAAACAACAGGCAAGCACAACAATTGAAAGACACCAATTTCATTGCCGGAATTGTTAGATTAAACCTGCCAATATCCTGCGATTTAGCTTTGTGAAAAATATTCGTTAAGAGAGATGATTTCGGTTGTTTTACAAATCGGACAACAGTTCGCCAGATCTTCAAAAATGTTGAAATTTGCGGCACAGGAATCGCAGCGGTACCACGATTCATCGAAAACATATTCACCTCCGCTAATGATCAGATCAATCCCTTTGATGAGCGACCGGGCCACTTTTTTACGGGCTTTCTCATAGATTCGGGTCAGCGTTGGGCGTGAAACTTCCATGTGAACGGCAGCTTCTTCCTGAGTCATATTTTCGAAATCGAGCAAGCGAATTGATTCATATTCTTCCATAAACAGACGAATTTTTTCGCCTTTTTTTCGCGAAGGTCCAAATACTGAAAAGCCTTTGATCGTAGGTGGAGTAATGATTTTTCGTTGCAGTTTCCGGCGCGGCATATTAAATGTGGTTTATCCGGTGAAGTAAATAATGATCGGCTAAAACGATAGCTGCCATCGAATCAACAATTGGCACTGCGCGGGGAAGAACACACGGATCATGACGTCCTTTGGGATTGATGACAATTTCATTATCGTTCCGGTCGACTGTATTTTGTTCTTTCAGGAGCGTGGCTATTGGTTTGAACGCAACATTAAAGTAGATGTCTTCACCATTCGAAATGCCGCCTTGTATGCCGCCTGAATGGTTGGTTTTGGTCCGGATACCCGTTTCAGTTTTAATGAAAACATCGTTGTGCTGCGATCCGGATAAATGTGTTCCTTCGAAACCTGAACCATATTCAAAGCCTTTAACGGCATTAATTCCAAGCATGGCAAAACCCAGATCGGCATGCAGTTTATTAAAAACCGGTTCGCCCCATCCGGCTGGAACTCCTTTGATAACACCTGTTATGACACCGCCAACGGTGTCATGATCACGTCCGGCTTCTTCAATCCGGGCAATCATTCGTTCTGCAGTCTCAGGGTCAGGGCAACGAACAATATTCGATTCGGTCAAACCCAAATCCAGTTCGGTGTATGATTTTTTTACCTGGATATCGCCAACCCGCGATACGTAGGACTGGATGGTAATTCCCATCCGGGCAAGCAACAGTTTGGCCACTGCACCGGCCACAACACGCGCAATCGTTTCGCGCGCCGAAGATCGGCCGCCTCCGCGGTGATCGCGTGTTCCGTATTTTTGGATGTAGGTGTAATCGGCATGAGAAGGACGAAAAACATCTTTCAGGTCGTTGTAATCCGACGAGTGCTGGTCTTTGTTCCGGACAATAAAACCGATGGGTGTTCCCTGTGTTTTTCCTTCGAAAATACCGGATAAAAACTCAACCTGGTCACTCTCGTCGCGCTGGGTGGTAATTTTCGATTGTCCTGGTTTGCGGCGGTTCAGTTCATCCTGAATAAAACCCAGATCGATTTCCAACCCGGCCGGGCAACCGTCAATAATTCCGCCAATGGCTTTTCCGTGTGATTCGCCAAAAGAAGTTAACCTGAAGATCTGTCCAAAACTATTCATGTTATCAAGTAAAAAGGTAAAAGTAAGAAAGCGATAATCAAATTCGTAAAAACTAAAAATGTTGTTTCAAAATTAAAAATTCTGAAACAACATTTTAAAATTATATTATTTGTCTGATTAACAACCGCATCCGCAACCGCCTGCGCTTTCGGTGCTGCAACTGCCATCGCTGCATTCATCATCGCCACAGCCACCGCTTCCGCAACTGCCACTTCCACAACCACAACTTCCACCACTAACCAAGGCTGTTAATTCTTCGTCAGTAGCTTCTCTTACTTCAAGAATTTCGCCTTTAAAGAAAAGGTTTTCGCCAGCCAATGGGTGGTTGAAATCCATTTTAACGACATCGTCAGTAATTTCCAAAACCAAACCATTCATGCGCTGTCCGCTGGTGCTCATCATCGGTACAGTATTTCCAACAGCAATCATTTCATCATCGAATTCGCCGTCAATAATAAAGATATGTTTTGGTAAATCAACAATCGCATTTTCATCTAATTCGCCATAAGCGTCAACATCCTGTAGGCCAATTTCGAATGGGCTTCCAACAGTCAGACCTTCCAGTGAAGTTTCAAATTTTGGTAACATCAATCCTGCACCAAACACAAAACTCAATGGTTTCTCGCTTGTTGCCTGCTCAATTAATTCCCCCTCAGCATCATCGTAATGTAAATCGTATGTCAGGGAAACCATCTTGTTTTTTCCTATTTTCATAGCTTTTCTGTTTAAATGTTTATTTTTTTTAATAATCGTACAAAGAAATAAAATTCGGTTGGAATATAAAAAGTATCACTCCATTCATTTCACATAGTTAAAGATAACATCAGAAACAGACTTTGGTTTATTAAAAAAACCGGTGGAAGTAAAATTAATTGTCTGAAAATAGTTTTCTCCAGATACATTTTAGCTCCACCGGTTTTTTAAACAGGTATTTAAGTCTGTTATTTCTTTACCATTTTTGTGGTGGTTTTTGTTTTTCCATCCGAAATGGTCATGAAATAGACTCCGGATTGTAATTTGTCCAAATTGGTAATCGGCTGATTATTATTAACATTAAAGTATTCGGCAACAGTTTTTCCTGAAAGATCAGATATGACAACCTTAGCTTTCTGGCTCAATCCCGAAATTGTAATCTGACTGGTAAAGGGATTTGGGAATACTTTTGCCTGAACCTGATTGATTTCATGAACCGAAGTTGGAACCTGGTAATTCAGGTTATCGATGCAGAAATATCCGGGTGTATTCATTCCCCAGTTTCCATTGTCAGTTGAGCGCAATGAAAATTCGAGTTTCGAAATACGTCCCAATTTCTGAAGATCGACCCATTTCCAGCTATCCAGAATGTAATCGTATGAATTTATGCTGTAGGTAAAATCAGCCAGGAAAAATTCAACTCTTCCGGAAGACTGGTTCTCCGAATTAAACCCTTCAATGGTCAGGATCAGGTAATCTTCGTCGTTGCCGGTTTCGCCTCCAAATTTTTTCGAGAACGCATCGCCGTTTCTCATCGACAAATACGCATAGGTGCTGTTTGTAACATAAAGTCCTGAAATCACGGTGTCTTTAAAGCTGATTACCGATACAGGTGCAGGATAGGCAACAGAATAAGCAGGAGTTCCGGCTACACCCATACCAGTGATCGCACTGTACTGGTTCGACCAGCCTTCGGTTGTATTATCTGTATTTGTTGAAGCAGCAAAACCTGACCAGCTGCCCCAGGCGGCATTGTAATCGTTGAAAAATCTAAAATTACCGCTCATAAAACTTCCGGCATTATCGCTCCCGTTATAGAAACGATCAGTTCCCAGGTTTAGGTTTTCGAAGTTAGCCGCGGTGACTGGCTGGTATTCAAATGGTTTTTCGCCGTTTAAATCGTCCATACAGAAATAACCGGGAGTATTCATTCCCCAGTTTCCATTGTCGCTCGAACTCAGTTTAAATCGAAGCTTTGCGGCTTCCTTTAATTCGCTCAGATCCACCCAGGTCCATTTATTCAACAAATAGTCTTTAGAGTTGTTTGTAAAACGGAAGTCTGCCAGATAAAATTCGGTGGAATCAACTGCTTGTCCGTCAGTATTAAGGGCCTCAATCGTAAGTTTGAAATAATCCGGGTCGTTTCCTGTTTCGCCGCCGAATTTTTTCGAGAACGAATCGCCGTTTTTCATCGACAAATACGCATAAGTTGAATTGGTGACATAAAATCCGGTAACCTTTCCTGAAACAGGAAATGAAACTGTTGCTGACGGATAGCAAACGGCATAATTTGCACTTCCATTATTTCCTGCGCCGGTAATGGCACTGAACTGGTTGGAATAACCGGCAGTTGTACGGTCGGTTACGTTCGAATACGCAAAACCGCCCCAGCTTCCCCAGGCTTTGTTGTACGAATTCGAAAAAGTGAATCCGGCACTTTTAAAACTTCCGGATTCATCAGCTCCGTTCCAGAATTTTTCAGGAGCAAGCGTTAAATCATCAAAAGTGGCCACATTTTGTGCCTTTGCATTAAATACTAAAACGATGGCAATGAGTGCCAGGTAGATGTGTTTCATTATGTAAAAATTTTGAATGGTTCCAAAATAATTACAATACGCAAAACTGCTGAAATAACCTTTGAGATTCATTTTGTGGTTACTCCAAGCCTTTTCTCCCGAAAGCTTTGAATATTGTAGCGCGAATGGCAGGTCTTCTGGCTCACTCTATTTTTGCTGCCTTCCCATCCGTCAGCCGACGGACAGTGGCCTGAATTGCAAAAATTACACAGAGTTTACAGCTGCGGGTACAGCTCCGGATTTTAACCGGATTCCCTCTTGATACCATTAATGGCATCACCAATTCGGCGGCTAAGATAAACCAAAATCGAATTCAGGAGCAACTATTCCTGAAAAAAATACCATGATTTATGATACGGGTTTTCAGGAAGTGGCCAGACTTCCGGTTTTAAAGGTGAAGAATTTTTGAGCAAAGTAGCTGTAAACCACAACTATGCCAGTGGTAATTACTTTTGCCATGGTGGGCCAGACCCCGCCAAATTCGACCAGTAATTTCAGGAAAACGTAATTCAGGAAAATGGAACCTGAAACAGAAATCATGTAACGGATCAACTGAATACGGCCTTTAATTTCGGAACTGGTAAACGTAATGTATTTGGCCAAAAGAAATCCGGTAAAAAAAGTAATCGGGAAAACGATTAAAAAAGCAGCAATGTGCGGACTTATGGAGACAATGTATAAATCGACAACCGTACGGTCAAGGATGTAATTGTAAAAAATGAAATAAAGAAAAATATCGAGAACCGTATTGGCGCCTCCGGTGGCGGCATACCGAAATGTTTCAAGTGGAATGTATTTACGGAATGGCGTGTAGAAATAATCAATAAATTGAATGATGAATAGTCGAATATTCTTTGCCTGAAAAACCATAACTTGATTTAAATAAGGTTTTGATCATTTGTTCAGCAGGCAAGAAAATAGAATGCCATTTGATCAAAAGGACTCTTTTCGGTACAAATTAAATAGAAAAGATTGAAAAATCTGTCACTGGTGCTAAATAACCTATCATTTTTACATGAAACTGCCATCGTCTGAAAGTTGTTCGATTTACGAATTTGTATTTTCCGAATTTTGTTGAATATTTGTTTCCATGTGCGGAAGATTTGTTCAAATTGTAGATATTGATCTTTTTATCAAAAGATTTGGCGTGAATAGGCCAGGCGATCAGATTATCAATTCGAACTACAATGTAGCTCCGGGCGATCTGGCTTATGTGGTTACCAACGACAAACCAAACGAGTTACAGACCTTCCAGTTTGGATTAACTCCATCGTGGGCCAAAAAGCCCATGTACCTGATTAATGCCCGGGCAGAAGGCGACCTGAATCCACAAAATGACATAAATTTATTCCGGAGAACTTGGGATAGTCAGCAAACCATCGTTCCGCACCGCCATTCGGTCGCAGCGCTGCCTGGTGATTTCCAACGCATTTTACGAAGGGCCTGCAAAGAAAAAACTGAGTAAACCGTACCTGATCCGCCGGAAAGACGAGGAAGTTTTTTCATTCGCCGGAATCTGGGATACCTGGGTGAATGACCGGACCGGTGAAATCTCCAACACTTTTTCTGTTATTACCACTGTTGCCAACGAAGCGACTCAGCAATTCGGTCATCCGCGATCGCCGGTTATCCTGAATAAAAAAGACGAAAAGCGATGGCTCGATATGGACTTGCCTGTTGAAAAAGTCCTTGAATTTTTAAAACCTTTTCCGGGCGATTTGCTGAAGACTGAAGCAGTTTCAATTCAGGTAAAAGATCCGAAAAATAAAAGCCGCGACCTGATTATTCCGATTGATGAAAGTAAAGTGACTGAATATGACATCACGGTGAAAAAAGGTCTTCGTCTCGAAGGAATGAGCAGTGGAAAACGCAAACAGGAACCGCCTGAACAGGGAAATCTGTTTTGAACATTATATCCGTTAGCTGAAGCAGAAAGCAAAGGATAGCGCTTTTCGGAATGTATTTCGTTTATTGAGTCTATATTCCGTCAGATTTATGCGACGGACATAATTATATATATCAAATAACGCTTTCGGATTGGCCTGAAATGGCATTTTCGCCATCTTTTCCACCATTTTACATTAGATAAGATTCTTTCAAAAGATTTCCATAAATTATTAACATTGAATCCGCAGGTTTCAATTTCTATTATTTTTACAAAAGATAAGAATTGTAAATATCCGGACTTATGGCAATAAATTTTGGAAAAACATGGTGGGGCGAACATTGGCTTCGTTCTTTGGATCACATTGATTATGACAATCGTTTGCCCCGTGGTGCTTCTTATGCACGAAACGGTAAAGTGAAAGATGTAAAAATTAAAGAAAACCAAATTGTTTCCAGAGTTGCTGGAAGTCGTCCATCTCCATACAAAGTCAACATCATTGTTCCACCTTTTTTCGAAGATCAGGTTGAATTGCTAATGATGCGGCTCATTGAACGGCCGATGTTGATTTCGAAATTACTGAATCGTGAACTCGATCCTGAAATATTGAATATTGCCGAAGATTTGGGTCTGAAAGTATTTCCGCATCAATGGACCGATTTTAAGATGCAATGTTCTTGTCCTGATTGGGCTGTACCTTGTAAACATCTGGCTGCCGTTATTTATATGGTAAGCCGGGAGATTGATAACAATCCGTTTTTGGTTTTCGAAATTCACAAAGTTGATCTGATCGAAGAATTGAAAAAACGAGGAATTTTCATCGCAAATCAAAAAAAAGCAGAGATATTTCAGCTGGCAGATTTATTGAAACCAGCAAAAAAGAAAAATTTGGAATTCGATCCGGAACAGGTTTATCAACGTATCGATTTTTCACAGCTTCAAAACATTACAGAACCCTTGGTTCAACTTTTACCAGATTCACCTCCATTTTATCATTCAGGCAATTTTAAAGAAAAATATGCCCTTCATTTTAATCGTGCAGCAAGGGATGCAGGCCGGATTTTAAACAAAAAACTGGTTTTTGATGCTATTTTCCCTGAAACAAAAGAAATACAGCCATTAACGATCAGATCTACTGTAAGTATTCATACGGATGCTAACTTTAACAATAGAATTAGTGGCGAACATCAAAATTATAGAACGGTTGATCAAATTGTTTTTCCGCTATTCCAATTAAATCCAGATCATCTGCCTGATTATCAACCTTCGGTTGCCGCATTCTATAAAGTGTTTTTTGCTGCGTTGCATTTGGTTGCCAATGGTGCAGTGGTTCCGCAAATAGTGAAACTAGAAAACAAAAGTTTTTCTGTTCGCTGGTTGCCAGCGATGATTGATTACCGGGTCAGATCATTGGTTGAAAAGATGTCACAAATACTTCCTCCGGATTTATTGCTTTTTAAGAAAGTGGTTCGCGAAAAAGAACAAATCCTTCCGGTTGAAAATCAAACTAGCGAATTATTATCCATTTTCATCGGGCAGATCGTATCATCCTTGTTCAAATCAGCTGATGATGATTCATTTTTAAATCTGTTTTTTAAAGGCAAATCAAACGAATTTATAGGGGTTGGCGAAAATGCCTTGAGTGGTGGCATTAAGGTTTGGCTCGACCGGTATTATTTGACTGCAGAAATTTATAAGCCAGTCATTACGGTGAACGAACGTGATAACGAACAATTTGAAGTGGAGATCAGCATTGAAGATACCACCGATCAATTACAATTACCGATAGAGTTGTCGAAAATACTAACCCAAAAACAATACGAAAAGCAGCGTTTCAAAATACTGCAGACACTTTCATTGTTGTCGCCTTTCATCAGGGGCTTAGACGATTGTATTAACCGAAAAGCTGAACGGCCAATTCTGTTCAACAACAAGGAATTTGCCCCTTTCCTGATGGAAATGTTACCGGCAATTCGTCTGCTCGATATTAAAACACTACTTCCTAAATCTTTGCAGGAACTCCTGAAACCAAGACCTTCGGTGAAATTGAAAAAAAACGAAAGTGAAACCAGTGCATTTATCCGGTTGGACGATTTATTAACTTTCGATTGGCAAATTGCTATTGGTGATCAGGTGATGTCTCCGGAAGAATTTAATAAGCTAATCAAGAGAGCTTCAGGATTAATAAAATTTAAGGAGAATTATTTTTATGTGAATGAGGCTGATTTGGAGAAATTGCACAAACAGTTTACCCAAACCAAACCGTTGAATTCGTATCAGATGCTTCAAACAGCTTTGTCTGAGGAGTATGAAGGCGCTCCTGTAATATTGAGCGACGAAGTACGAAACCTGATTAAAGAATTGACTTCAGGAGAAAATATTGCCTTACCATATGGTTTGAATGCCCAGCTTCGGCCATACCAATTGCGCGGTTATTCGTGGATGTACCGGAATAGCCGGATTGGTTTCGGGAGTATTATTGCCGACGACATGGGTTTGGGGAAAACGCTTCAGGTGATTGCTGTTTTATTGAAATTTAAGGAAGAAAATGCCATTAATAACAAACACAAAGCTTTGGTAATAGTCCCAACCGGATTGCTGACCAACTGGCAGTCTGAAATTCAGAAATTTGCACCCTCTCTGACATCGCATATTCACCATGGCACCAGCCGCGATTTGAAAAATTTTGATGGAGATATCATGTTGACAACTTATGGAGTAGTTCGCAGTGATGCTGAATTACTTAAAAAACACAAGTGGCAGGTCATGATTATCGATGAGGCCCAAAACATTAAAAACCACGATGCGGCTCAAAGTAAGGCTGTTAAAAGTATTGGAGCCCAGCTTCGTATTGCCATGAGCGGTACTCCGGTTGAAAACCGCCTTTCAGAATTCTGGTCGATTATGGATTTTGCCAACAAAGGTTATCTTGGAAATATCAAGTCGTTTAAAGAAGATTATGCCCAACCAATTCAGGTTTTTAACGACGAAAAAGTGGTCAGTCGATTTCGGAAAGTGACCGCCCCGTTTATGATGAGGCGCATGAAAAACGATAAAAGCATTATTTCTGATTTGCCCGATAAAATTGAACAAAACCAATTTGCAGTTTTAACTCGTCAGCAAGCTACACTTTATGAAAAAACCTTGCAAATGGCTATGGATGAAATCGAAGGAATTTCTTCTTCTGACAATCAGTCGCTCTTTAAACGTCAGGGATTGGTGCTTCAAATGATCCTGGCATTGAAACAAATTTGCAATCACCCCACTCAATTCCTGAAAAATGGAAAATTTGACTCCAGCCTTTCAGGAAAAATGGAATTGTTGTTTGAATTGCTTGAAAGTATTACAGAAAGTGGCGAAAAGGTATTGATTTTCACTCAGTTCCGTGAGATGGGCGATTTGCTGGAACGATTTATTACTGAGCGTTTTGGAGAAAAACCTATGTTTTATCATGGTGGTTGCAATGTGAATCAACGCCAGGAAATGGTTGACCGGTTTCAGAATAACAGGGCCGATAAAATATTCCTTCTTTCGCTCAAAGCTGCCGGAACCGGACTGAATCTCACTGCTGCCTCCCATGTCATACATTACGATTTGTGGTGGAACCCGGCTGTGGAAAATCAGGCAACTGACCGGGCCTATCGTATCGGACAAAGTAAAAATGTAATGGTGCACCGCTTTATTACTAAAAATACCTTCGAGGAACGTATTGACGAAATGATCCAAAAGAAAAAGCATTTGGCTGACATGACAGTCGCAACAGGCGAAAATTGGATCGGAAAACTAAGCAACAAGGAGTTGAGGGAAATTTTCGGCTAGTAAATGGGGGTGGAGATTTTTTATCTCTGTTAGTCGTGTTATCAACGCGAATAATAATCGCGTCACCCAAATCCGGATTTTTCCAATATTAATTTTTTACCCACTATTATCCGACTAACCTGCAAATCTGAGATTCTATATCCCGGGTTTGACAGATAAAAGTTCAAAACCTTCTGTAAGCCCAATAAACACTGGGTGTATTTTCTTGATTTTGAAAAGTGTAGTGAACAGTTTTTTACTGACTCATTGCTAAGCCAACTGATTTTCATAGGTTTGGATAACGCAAATGTATCCGACATGTATATCAGGGTCACTACCAATACTAAAGGCACCGCCTACTATCATCTGGTAGAGTCTTATCGTGATCAGGGCAAGGTCAAACAACGTACGCTTTTGT
>JBASYJ010000167.1:0-8413 GCA_049277435.1 Prolixibacteraceae bacterium | reverse complement strand
AGCAACCAATGAAGCGATCGAAAAACTGAAATAAACGATTTTCACCACAGATTTCACAGATTCCCACAGATTAAGAAAATCAGGATAATCAGAATACGGTCAGGACATTTCGGTTTGCCCCCTAAATCCACCAAACGGGGGACTTTTGATTCCAAATGCCTGTGATGCAGTTCATAAAAAGAAGATAATTTAAAAATTTCAGAATGCCTGTCTCCCTTCCCTTATAGGGGAAGGGCTGGGGATGGGGTCATTCAATCAGAATGCTTTCCAAAAAATCTAAGTAGGGCCAGGACACGTCCTGGCCCTACTATTTTCAAAGAAACAACATCTTGTCCACATAAATATCCTGAAAATCGGGATCTCCTTCCAGGTTGATGTGACTGGTTTTTTTCAGAATTTCAGAAGTGATTTCAGGATTTGAAAAAAGAAACATTTTTGCTCCGATCAGCGCGGTATTTCCCATTTTATGAATTTTTTCCTCCTGAAGTTCAATCATTCCTGTTTTTACGACATGAGCCAGGTTGATGTAGGTTCCGAATCCTCCAGCAAGGTATACCCGGTCAATATCCGAAAGCTGAATTTCAAGACTTTTTGCAAGAATGGTTAATCCGGCAGCAATGGCAGCTTTGGCCAACTGAAATTCGTTAATGTCTTTCTGTGTCAGATAAACTTTTCCGGCTATCGAAATTTGCTTCTCACCCGAATTGATTTCGCCAAACATGCCGATTAATTCCTGATCCCGAAGTAGGGCAACGGCATCAATCAGCGCACTTCCGCAAATTCCTTTTGGCGGGGTATTCCCGATCACGCTGGCTTCCATTTTTCCGTTTTTCAGAATCAGGTTCGAAATGGCCCCGGTTACCGCACGCATACCCATCGAAATATTGGCGCCCTCGAATGCAGGTCCGGCAGCTGTTGAGGCACAAACAATCCGTTTTTTGTTTCCGATAACAATTTCGCCGTTTGTCCCTAAATCAATGAGCGCGGTATATCTTTCCTGAAGGTGAATTTCAGTGGCAGCAATTCCGGCCAAAATATCGCTTCCTACAAAACTGCCGATCGAAGGATAGAATCTGATTGATTCTTTTACCTGAAATTTCCATCCGAGCTCTTCCGGAGAGAAAAATTTCATGCTCCTGTTTTCGATCCTGAACGGGTACATTGAAAGTGGCGAAACGTCTTCGTTGCTGAAGATCAGTTGCATGGCCGTGTTGCCGACCAGGATGATCTTTTGCAGGTCATGGTCAGATTTTTTCAGCATGATTTCGATCATCGATCCGATTGCAGTCCGGATTAACCGGGTCATTTCTTCGGCATTTCCGTCCATACAAGCCTGAATGCGCGAAATCAGGTCGGCGCCAAATTTCACCTGGGGATTCAGTATCGATTCAACGGCCAATACTTTTGCGGTCGATAAATCGATTAATTGTGCAACGATTGTGGTGGTCCCCAAATCTACAGCAACTCCAAATCCTTCCTGAGGACTGAATTCAAATTCGGTTTCGTCGGCCAGAATCAGGTGATTGAACTGTTCGATTTCGAGGCTTATGTCGCTGGTGCATCGGCTGTAACAGGCCAGTCGCCAGTCGTTGGCAAGACCAAGTTTTTCAAGTTTTTGCCGGTGATTTTCGGTGCAATCAATCTGTCCGTCCAAAAGCCTGACCTTGCATTTTCCGCAGGTGCCTTTTCCTCCACACGGAAATTCGATGCCAAATTCATGCAGCACATCAATAAGCGGAGTCTGGTCGTTTACCTGCAATCCCTTCCCAAGTGGGACAAGTCGGATGGTATGTTTTTTCATTCTGAATTTGGGTTGAAGCAGTTCAAAAATACAATAAAACAAAGTTGGAAATAGATTTTTTAAAGTTAAAGCTCGGAACTTTTCAACACGAAATCCCCCAAACGGGACATTTAGTACAGAATATCAGAGTCAACCAGTTTAAACCTTGCGATTTCTGCTCCCTTCCCTTTTTTGGAAAGGGTTGTGGATGGAGTAAAATCCGGCTTGTTCGATAAACTTGCCTTTCCTTATTTTGTTTGTACTTTTGTAATCCATTCAAATTTCATTGGTTTTCATGAAGCAAGCTGCTGAACAACTCCCGGTATATAGTCTCGATAACTTTAGCTCGCCTGAACGTAAGAGTCAGCAGTTTCAGGTTGAAGTTTTTGATGCGAACCGGCATTTCAGCGTAAAATATCCGCATCGTCACGACTTTTTTGAAGTGCTGTATTTGCAAAAAGGTTCCGGATATCATGTGATCGACAGCAATAAATACGAAATCACGCCGCCTTGTGTGTTCTTCATGTCGCCCGGACAGGCGCATAAACTCGAGCTTTCACACGATATCGAAGGTTTCATTTTCATCTTCACTGCCGATTTCTACCTGCTAAACCGGAGCAATCAGAACAGTTTGATTGAATTTCCGTTTTTTTACACCATTCATCAGGATAATCCGCCGCTGCTGCTCGAAAATGAGAACGACATTCAGTTTTTGGAAACTTTATTCAGGAAAAGTATTCAGGAAATAAAACTGACCAGCGAGTACATTCCTGAATTGCTGCGATCAATTCTTGATTTGATCCTGACCACCTGCGCTGCCCGTTATCGTGTCAGCGAAAGTCTTCAGGTAAAAGGCAAAGGACAGATTCTGGTAAAACGTTTTTTTCAGCTTATTGAGAAAAATTATCAGAAAAACCTTTCTCTTAATGATTATGCCGGAATAATTGGAGTAACACCCAACCACCTCACACAAACCGTAAAATCTTTTACAGGTAAAACTTCTTCACAGATCGTCAAGGCGAAACAACTTCTGGAAGTTAAACGATTGCTGGTACATACAAACCTGAGTGTTTCCGAAATCGCCGGTCAGTTGAACTTTGAAGATCAGTCGTATTTTACGAAATTTTTTAAACGCGAAACCGGGATTACGCCAATTCAGTATCGTACTGAAGCGTTTAAGTAGGATGAAAAAATACCAATTTCAAGATAATTATAACTTGCTGAAATTTAGTTTGTCTAAAAGTGATTGGAAATGAAATAATTTTTAAATCCATGAAAAGTACCTAAAAAAGGTGTTTTTTTCCTCTGCTTTTAAAAGAATATTCAATTGCTTTGTAGAATCAGATTTCAGAAAAAAATTAATCAATATAAAAGAAAAGAAAATGGCAAATTATTTTAACACATTACCCCTTCGTTTGCAGTTGGCTCAATTGGGAACCTGCGAATTCATGGACAGCTCTGAGTTTGCTGACGGCGTTAAAAAGCTTGAAGGCAAAAAAGTGGTGATCATTGGATGTGGTGCCCAGGGTTTGAACCAGGGTTTGAACATGCGTGATTCCGGGTTGGATGTATCTTACACCCTTCGTGCCGAGGCGATTAAAGAGCAACGTCAGTCATACATCAATGCAACTTCAAATGGTTTCAAAGTTGGAACTTACGAAGAAATGATTCCTACCGCCGATTTGGTGATCAACCTGACTCCGGATAAACAACATACCAGCGTAATTACTGCCGTGATGCCCCTGATTAAAAAAGGCGCTACACTTTCATATTCACACGGTTTCAACATCGTTGAAGAAGGAATGCAGATCCGTAAAGACATTACTGTAATTATGGTGGCTCCAAAATCTCCGGGTTCTGAAGTTCGCGAAGAATACAAACGTGGTTTTGGTGTTCCAACATTAATCGCGGTTCATCCTGAAAACGATCCGAATGGTGACGGTTTCGAAATTGCAAAAGCTTATGCCGCTGCAACCGGTGGTCACAAAGCAGGAGTGTTGAGTTCGTCGTTTGTTGCCGAAGTAAAATCGGATCTGATGGGCGAACAAACCATTCTTTGTGGTTTATTGCAGACTGGTTCAATCCTTTCGTTCAACAAAATGGTTGAAAAAGGTATCGATGCCGGATATGCTTCAAAATTGGTTCAGTACGGTTGGGAAGTCATTACCGAAGCCTTGAAACACGGCGGTATCACCAACATGATGGATCGTTTGTCGAATCCTGCAAAAATCGAAGCTTTCGAACTTTCAGAGGAACTGAAACGCATTATGCGCCCCTTGTTCCAGAAACACATGGACGACATCATGTCGGGCGATTTCTCGAAAACAATGATGGAAGACTGGGCCAACGACGATAAAAACCTGTTGACCTGGAGAGCTGAAACCGGTGAAACCGCATTTGAAAAAACTCCTGCAGGAACCATGGAAATAAGCGAACAGGAATATTTCGACAATGGCATTCTGTTGGTTGCTTTCGTAAAATCAGGTGTTGAACTGGCTTTTGAAACCATGACTGAAGCTGGTATCAAAGAAGAATCGGCCTACTACGAATCGTTGCACGAAACTCCGCTGATCGCCAACACGATTGCCCGCAAGAAATTATTCGAAATGAACCGTGTTATCTCTGACACTGCAGAATATGGTTGTTATTTGTTCGATCATGCCTGCAAACCACTTTTGGCCGATTTTATGTCGAAAATTGATACCAATGTGATTGGTAAAACTTTTGGCGCCGGAAAAGGAAATGGCGTGGACAACAAACAACTGATCGCGGTGAACGAAATTATTCGTTTCCACCCGGTTGAACTGATCGGTGAAGAATTGCGTGAAGAGATGACGGCTATGAAAAGTATCGTGTAAGCAATAGATAGAGATCCCCCTTTGAATTTAATTAAGCCTCGTTGAAAAACGGGGCTTTTTTTTTGTTTTTGAAACTTCATTGGCACATCGTTTAAATATTTACCACAGATTTCTCAGATTACCACAGATTAAATCCATTCTTTATATGTCTGTGAGAATCTGTGTTATCTGTGGTCAGTTTAAATGCGTTCGCCTTTACACATTTGCCTATGTGGTTTCCTCTCACATTTTGAGCAACTCAACCAGTACTTCCTCAATTTTTCGGATTGCCTCTGATTGGCTGCACGAAAAATTATTCAGCAGAATTGCGAAAGAAAGTTGCCGGCCGGAAACGGTGGTCAGGTAACCGGCATAGCACCTGACGCGTGTCATCGAACCACTTTTGGTGTGCAGGCAATGATCAGGGAATTTGTTGCTGCTAAAAACCGAAAGTGTTCCGTTTCCGGGACTTGGCAGTGATTCATAGAAATCTTCGGAATACATGCTTTTTGTTTTCATGTAATTGATAATGGCCACCATTTGCGAGGCAGTAATTGCGTTAAATCGAGACAAACCACTGCCGTCGTTCATGAAAAAACCGTTCAGGTCGATTCCTTTTTTCTTCCAGAATTCGGAAATAAACCTGCAGCCATCTTTTGTGCTGCCTAATCCGTATTCCTGAAATGCCAGATGTTTCAACAGGTGTTCTGCAAAAAGGTTAACGCTTTCGTGATTTGTAATCCGGATAATTTCTTTGAGTTCCGGAGATTTTGTAACGAACAATGTTGTTGATGTTTGTTTTTCGGGATTCACTTTTTCGAATCTGGTTTCTCCTGAAATTGAAATCTGGCTGGTGGCCAGTTTTTTTCTGAATTCGCTGGCCAGCAATGCCGCCGGATCAGGAACCGATGCTTTTACCACAAAGTCATTTCTTCCTTTGGGAATGGTCCCACGGATAATTCTCCGGTTTTCCATCGGGCTTCCAAAAACATAAGCCTGATCACTTTGCAGATCGGACGAAAGGACTTCGTTTTGAATTTCCAGATTGGGTATTTTAGGAACAATTTTCGTAATTAGAGTGGAAGATCCTGCAGCATCTCCGGATTTTAGGTGAATCTCGTATTGGTTGTCGAACACGCTGATTCCCGATGCCCCGGCCCCAAAATAATTTCCCAGATCTTCCCAAATCCAGGTGTTGGGTATCATTTGTGATTCGTAAACCGATGCATCCAGAATCAGGTTACCGGTTATTGTTTTTATTCCTGAATGTTGAATGGCGCCGATCCATTCTTTCTGAAAGTTTTCCTGCTCCGGGAAATAAGCTGAACCAAGTGTAGGATCGCCGCCGCCAATAATCTGCAGATCGCCGAACAGGGTATCATTTCTTATGATTCCGGAGTAAGAGAGCGTGGTGAAAAACCGGTATTCCGGACCAAAAACTTCGAGTGCTGCAGCCGTGGTCACCAATTTCAGGATCGAGGCAGGAACCAGACTAAGCTGAGGTTCAGTAAAGAAAAGTACCTCACCGGTTTGACTGTCGGAAATATTCAGGCAAATACTTGTATTGGCAAATCCGGGAAAAGTTTTCCATCCTGTAATTTTTTGTTGAACAGAATTGGTCTGACTGTCTGCAATTCCTGAATTGAAAAACAGGATGACCAGAACTGTAATAAATTTCAGGCGAATGTATTTTAGTTTATGCATGATTTGAGTTTGGTAATGGAAAGATAAGGAGTTTGTGCAGAATTTTAAAACTATTCTGTCGAAATGCCGGGTCGGTTCAGGGAGGAAATCTTCCCGAATCCAGGGTTTAATTTTTCAATTTAGGAGTGCCGGATGATCCTGTTTTTCATTGTTTAAATTAAGGTTATGCCTTCGGGTATTTTAAAATTTTTTCCGGAGCTTTTATTATCTTTGTGTCGCTTTTGAAAAGTAAGTTCAAAATCAGTAAATTAGAATACAGAAATTAATTATATAAGTTTAATTCTAAACCATATCACAATGTTTATTGATAAAGTAGTTGGTAGAGAAATTTTGGATTCACGTGGTAATCCAACCGTTGAAGTTGAGGTAACTCTCGAGTGTGGTGCCATTGGTCGCGCCGCTGTTCCATCCGGAGCATCAACAGGTGAAAACGAAGCCCTTGAATTACGCGATGGCGACAAAGGCCGTTACTTAGGTAAAGGTGTATTAAAAGCAGTTGCTAACGTAAACACTGTTATTGCCAAAGAAATTTTGGGCATGGATGCTTCTGATCAGGTTGGCATCGATAAAAAATTATTAGCTCTTGACGGCACTAAAACCAAATCTAAATTAGGCGCAAACGCTATGTTGGGAGTTTCTTTGGCTGTTGCCAGAGCTGCTGCAAGCTGTTTGGAAATGCCTTTGTATCGTTACATCGGTGGAACAAATGCAAAAACTTTGCCTGTTCCAATGATGAACATCATCAACGGTGGATCTCACTCTGATGCCCCTATCGCTTTTCAGGAATTCATGATTCGCCCTATTGGTGCAACTTCATTCCGCGAAGGTTTACGTATGGGTGCTGAAGTTTTCCACCACCTGAAAAAAGTTCTTCACGACCGTGGTTTAAGCACTGCAGTTGGTGACGAAGGTGGTTTCGCTCCTGCACTGGCCGGAACAGAAGATGCTTTGAACAGCATCATCCAGGCTGTTAAAAACGCTGGTTACAAACCAGGTCGCGCAGAAGATGGTGGTGATGTTTCAATCGCTTTAGACTGTGCTGCTTCTGAATTCTACAAAGATGGTATCTACGATTATTCAAAATTCGAAGGACCAAATGGAGCAAAAAGAACTGCTGCTGAACAAGTTGAATTCCTTGCAAGCTTAGTTGCTAATTTCCCTATCGATTCAATCGAAGACGGAATGAACGAAAGCGACTGGAATGGCTGGGTTGCTTTAACTGAAAAATTGGGCGACAAATGTCAGTTGGTAGGTGACGATTTATTCGTAACCAATGTTGAATATTTGGCAAAAGGTATCGAATTGGGTGCTGCTAACTCAATCCTGATTAAAGTTAACCAGATCGGAACTTTAACTGAAACTTTAGACGCTATTGAAATGGCTCACCGTGCTGGTTACACTTCAGTAACTTCACACCGTTCAGGCGAAACTGAAGATTCAACCATTGCTGATATCGCAGTTGCTACCAATGCAGGTCAGATCAAAACCGGTTCATTGAGCCGCTCAGACCGTATGGCAAAATACAACCAGTTACTTCGCATCGAAGAAGAATTGGGTGCTTCAGCGATCTACGGATACAAAAAAGTATTGAAAAAATAAGCTGAACAAGCTAATAAATAGAAAGCCGGTTTCTGAAAAGAGACCGGCTTTTTTATGAGTTAACTGAGGGCTTGACTTCAAGTCAAACCCTCAGTATTAAAAAAAACTATGTATTCAAAAGAAGAAGCCAAACTTTTAAGCAAAGAATTCTGGATCGTGTTTGCCCGGCGCTGCGAAATTCATCCGGCTATAAAAAACAGAAAGAAAAAATGGATTTTGTACGATACCGGTCTGGCCGGAATTGACCTGAAATTTGAAGTGTCCCGGAGCGAGGCAATTGTGATGATCGAAATTAACAGCCGTCAGGAGAACCGTCGTCTGGAAATATTCGAAATTTTACAGAAATACCGGAAGTTTCTGGAAGAGGGTTTTACCGAATCATTAATCTGGGATTATTGTTTCCAGCGTGAAAGCGGGCAGGAAGTTTGCCGCATCTACACCTCACTTCCCAATGTCGATTTCCACCGGCAAAACCAATGGCCGGACATTTTTA
>JBASYJ010000166.1:0-4500 GCA_049277435.1 Prolixibacteraceae bacterium | reverse complement strand
ATCATGAAACGAACACTAATTACGATTTGCATTTTTTTATTTTTTGGTCATTTCGTTAAGGCTCAGGATTATTCAACCGGAATTGGGTTACGTGGAGGTCTGAGTAACGGATTAACCATCAAGCATTTTCTGGACGGTAAAAAGGCCGTTGAAGGGATTTTTGATTCACGCTGGCATGGCGTTAGCCTGACTGGTCTTTACGAAATTCATGCTCAGGCTTTCGATACCGATAGGTTAAACTGGTATTACGGAGTTGGGGCTCATATCGGATTTTACGATACCCAATACAAAAATTGGGGCGATAATTCCGGAGGATATTCGATTGTCGGTATCGATGGAATTTTAGGTCTTGAATACAATTTCAAAGAGATTCCATTTAACCTCAGTGTTGACTGGAAACCAGCATTCAACCTTCTGGGATATTCAGGTTTCTGGGGCGATGGAGGTGCTCTTTCGATCAGGTACATATTCTAGGGTTAAAACAGAATAAACATGAAAGGGAATTGTACGTGGTAAAATCGTATGATTCCCTTTTCGATTTTAATGGATAATGGATAATCTTTTTCAGGAGCAATGAGTTTACAGCAAGGAATAAAATTTCAGTCGTTTGTGGAATTCTGGGAGTTTTTGCCTGAAGATGAACGGATCATTGTGGATGTGCTTCGGCAAATCAAATTGTGTTGGATAATCTGCCTGTAGCTTGTCGGGAGAAATTGTCGTACAATGTGCCGTATTTTTACGGAAACCGCCGGATCTGCCTGATCTGGCCGGGACCTGTTCCCTGGGGAGGAATCAGAAGTGGTGTTTTATTCGGATTTTGCCAGGGAAATAAATTGCCCGACAGCAAAAATTACCTGACTCATGGTACCAATAAACAGGTATTCTATAAAATTTACCACTCGGTTGACGAAATTGATCCTGATGCAATCATTTCCTTACTGAAAAAAGCGGTTGAAGTTGACTCCGGATTTCATCGCAGCCGGCGATTAAAGCAAAAAACCGGCAATTCATAGTTTGATTGCTGGTTTCTTGTTTGCGACTTTCAGGAATGAGTCTTTGATTCCTGTTTTTTCTATAGCTTTTTTAGTTCATAAATATCTTTTCTCCGGTCTTTCAGATTCCGGACACCTCCCTGATTGTGGAGTTCTGTGAGCAGATCGATGTCAACATCAGCAATCAGAATCATTTCGGTATTCGGGGTTGCTTCCGATTTTATTCCGTTGGTCGGAAATGCAAAATCGCAGGGCGTTAAAACCATCGATTGGGCGTACTGGATATCCATGTTGTGAACTTTTGGCAGGTTGCCAACGCTTCCGGCAATGGCAACAAAACATTCGTTTTCGATCGCACGTGCCTGTGCACAATACCGAACCCGCGAATATCCGTTTTGTGTATCAGTCAGGAATGGAACAAACAGAATATCCATTCCTTCGTCGGCCAGCAAACGGCTTAACTCCGGAAATTCAACATCGTAGCAAATCAGGATTCCGATTTTACCACAGTCAGTATCAAAGGCGTGGATTTTGTCTCCCCCTTTCATTCCCCAGACTTTGGCTTCGTCGGGGGTAACGTGCAATTTTTCGAAACGTTCGATGGTTCCATCGCGTTTGCACAAATAACCAACATTATATAGATGATCGTCAATTACTTCGGGCATGCTTCCGGTGATGATGTTGATGTTGTAGGAGATTGATAATTTTGAAAATTCCTGAACCAATTTGTCAGTATATTCAGCAAGTTTGCGAATTGCCTCAGCTTCACTCAGATGATTGTATTCGGCCATGAGCGGAGCATTGAAAAATTCAGGAAAAAGGGCAAAGTCGCTTTTGTAGTTGCTTAGTGCATCAACAAAAAATTCGGCCTGCTGCATTAAATCTTCCACACTTTTGTAGGGGCGCATCTGCCATTGTACCAGCCCGAGGCGAACAATTTTCTTATTTGGCCTGGTTTCTTTGCTCGGTTTTTCGTAGTAAATGTTGTCCCATTCCAGTAAAACCGCATTTTCCATCGAAACACTGTCGCCGGCAAGATAACCTTTCAGCACTTTTACCGGATGAAAGTCGTTTGATAACTGAAAGTTGAGAACCGGATCGTGAATTTCGCGCTGCTTTACTTTTTGAATGTATTCCTTTGGACTCATTTCGGCGGCATACTTGTGATAATTCGGAATCCGGCCGCCAAATACAATCCCTTTCAGATTTAATTTTTCACACAATTCTTTCCGGTAATCATACAAACGCCGACCCAGCCGGAGTCCGCGATACTGAGGTTTTACAAAAACATCGATCCCGTATAATATATCCCCTTCGGCAGTGTGTGTGTCAAAAGTGAAATTGCCGGTTATGTCGGCATAGGTGTGCTTCTCGTCAACTTTATCGTAGTCAATAATAATTGAAAGCGCACAACCGGCAATCTGATTGTTAACTTTTATTACTACCTGACCTTCAGGAAAAATTCGAATTAATTTGTTGATGTGATGTTCTTTCCAGTATGAGTCGGGCATGTTCTGGTAGGCATGGATCATGGCTTCCTTGAGTTCCTGGTAGTCATCCGGAGTTAAAAATGCGAGTTCAATGTTTTCGATGTTTTCGGGCATAAATTTGAATGTTTTTTATATAAAAGCTGAAATTAGTGAAAATCTGTGATTGGACCTTATCTTGCAAACAATAGATTTGAGAAACTGTTTACAATATTTTAAATGAGATTGACTGTCATTTGGTTTGCTTCCCAAAGATCAGTTTTCAGTTCAACAAAAGGAGCTGACTGGTTTATGCGAAGTTCGGATAACCGAAATCCAATTTGCTTGAAATGGGAACAAAATAACTATATTTAAGGTCAGGCCACAATTGGTGCCGCAAGTCTGTCGCATTAGAATTCAGCAAGAAAAAAAAGTATAATGAAAATTAAATATCAGTTTTTGAAAAGTTTATTTGCCATCGGGCTGCTTTTCATCAGTGTGACATTATCTGCTCAAAAAGACAGTGTTCATTTGAACAATGATTCGATTAATGCGGCCCTTCTCCGGAATTACAGTCAGAAACTGGCCGAAATTGAACAACAGCGTATCGCTGATTCGATTCAAAAGGCCGATCTGGAGCATCAGCTGATGTTGGTAAAAACGACTGACCGCCTGAAAAAGGAAGATCTGCAAAAACAACTTCAGGAATTAAATTCCAAGGAACGTTTGCAGCTTGAGCGTAAAATGGCAGAGATTGATTCGCTGCGATCTACCGCCAGAGGATTTCCGGTTATGGGATTTTTTAAGGATACGCTGTTTCTGATTTACAGTAAAACCGGGAGCTTTTCGGCTAAGGAACGTGCCCATGCAATTAGTAATCGCATTCATGAGTTATCGGATATCGTTGGCTTTAAGCCTGATACCATAAAATTGTCTGAAACCGAGTATTCGGTTGATCTGGTTTGCGCCGACCGGATTATCATGAGCGTGTCGGAAAATGATGCCCTCTGGAACAATACGGCAAAAACAGAGCTGGCAGCGAAATATCTGGTGGTTATTTCAACGGCCGTGTCCAGGTATAAAAACGAAATCAGCCTGATGCAATTGTCCAAAGAGATTGCCCTGGCAATTTTTGTGCTGGTCATCATTTTTCTCCTGATTTTTTATACCAATAAATTATTCCGCTGGACCGGGCTGCAAATTCAAAGTCAGGAAGAAAAACGGATCAAAGGTTTAAAAATCAGGAATTATACCTTGTTCGATGCCCAGCGTCAGGTAAAGGTTTTGTTGAACATCAATCTGATGATCAAATGGTTTGTGATTTTAATCATCATTTATTTTGCCTTGCCGGTCTTGTTTGGAATATTTCCCTGGACAAAAAATTTCGCAGAAGTCTTGTTTGGATACATACTCAGCCCGATAAAAAAAATAGCCATTGGGCTGTGGAATTATCTTCCCAATTTAATTGCTATCCTCATTATTCTGGGGGTTTTCAGGTATGTTTTAAAAGGGCTTAAATTCCTGAAAGAAGAAATTGCAAAAGGAGATTTAAGTATCCCTGGTTTTTATCCCGATTGGGCAAATCCGACCTATCAGATTGTCCGGATTATGGTTTATGCCTTTATGATTGTGGTAATTTTCCCGTATTTGCCCGGCAGTGATTCAAAAGTCTTCCAGGGTGTTTCGGTGTTTCTGGGTTTCCTGTTTACGTTTGGCTCGGCAGGTTCGCTTTCGAACGTCATTGCCGGGTTGGTGCTGACTTACATGCGTTTGTTCAAAATCGGCGACCGGGTTAAAATCGGCGACGTGGTTGGCGATGTGATCGAAAAATCGCTTCTGGTTACCCGGATCAGAACCATTAAAAATGAAATTATTTCGATTCCGAATTCGACGGTGATGAACAGCCATACCATTAATTACAGCAGCGATGCTCCGGATAAAGGACTGATCATTCATACCACTGTTACCATCGGATATGATGTTCCCTGGCGCGATATGCACCAGGCTTTGATCGACGCGGCATTAAAAACTGAACTAATCCT
>JBASYJ010000165.1:0-3206 GCA_049277435.1 Prolixibacteraceae bacterium | reverse complement strand
ATGTGACCATCTTTCCGCTTTCTGATTTCAGCCAGATCATCCTCAGGCAACTGATACAGTTCAATGATGATCTGATTCAATTTCATCATCATCATTTTTCCCTTGCCTCCGTTGTGGTCGAACGCAGAACTGGTTGCAGGCTCAAAACCCAGGCTCCGGTAAAATTTTTCGGAAACCTGAATATCGGAAACCGGTATTCCAATGTGCTGAAGATGATTTATTTTTGGTTTCATCGCAGGTTTATTGTTTGGCCATTTTCATGCCTTCGGTAGTAGTATAATATTTTGTTATCATGTTAGGCACTTCCCATTCAGGTAATTTACCATCTTTCAGATACTGAAGGTATTTTTCGGTCACCTGTCCAAAATGCGCTTCATGTCCCAGTTTAAATTGCTGCGGAATTTCAACTTTCCACAATCTGTCGCTCACCTTAACCAGTTTCAAACCCGGATAAGTTGTTGCGATATCCTGTTCAACTGCTTTCTGTAAGGCAGATTCATAAGCAGCCAATTCATTGGTTGTATTTGCCTGAACATAAACTGTCGACTGGTAATTTTCTTCTTTTCCCTGTTTCACCTCGATGTTGCAGGTTTTACCGCGCATGATGCTGTAATGAGTGTCACCGGCGCCATCCTTGCCTTCAAAATCCCAGATCACAACTATCTTAGCAACAATTCCTTTCAGTTTATACACCATTTCGCCATTGGCAAAATCTTTCAGTTTATTGTCTGAAACATCTTTTTTCAGAAACTCCGGAAATTCTTTCAGTCCGGTAACTTTTTCAAATTGTTCCGGACTCAGGTCAGTCGACCAGCGTTTTGCCGAAATCAGTTGAACATCCGATTTATTGAGAATTACTTCAGGAAAGGCACCCCATTGAATCAAATCGACCAGGTGAGTTCCGACATCTGCCAGTCCTTCGCCCTGTTTATTGGTATCAAAAAACCAGGCCGGACGAACCAGTGGTTTTCCTGAAACGACTTTCGAAAAACAATGAACACTTTCCTGAACAACAGCAGGTTCTTCCGGAGTTCCTTCAACCAGGCCACCAAAAACATCCTGAATTTTACTCAGCTCGCGCTGAACGATGGTTGTAATTTCGTAACGTTCGGTCATGATATCATACAATAAAACGCCCTTTTCTTCTGCAGTTTTGAAGGTAGTTTCCAGCACCGGAAAAGCTTCCGGAGTAATCACCATCGGTTTATCGGCAAAAACATTAATTCCGGCATCAATGGTTTTCTGAATGTATTCTGTTTTTTGTTCGTTATTTCCGGCTACCACCATCACATTTCCGGGTTTGTCCGAAAGCATTTTTTCAAGGTAATCGTTGCCGGTATACACAATTTCGTTCCAGCTTGTTGGATTTTCAGCACGTGTATTATAGGATTCGATCCTGGCCAGATGCTGTTTTACATCCTCCCCTGCCGGAGCATAAACATAGACAGTTGAATCAATCTGGTCGTACATGGTTTTCTGCACCAGGGCTGCGTGAAAATGGCCCGGATCAAGCGTCATTAATTTCACTTCACCCTGGGCTCCTGTAAATGTGCTCATGGTAGTTTCTTTTTCAGCAGATTTTTGTCCGCCACCGGCACAAGCCGATAAGATTGCAGCGGTAGCTACAATGGGAATGATTTTTTTATTCATGGATTGATTGTTAGGTTTTTCTGATTTATACTTAGCAAAAATAAAATTTTCTATCAAAGAAAACAGGCTATCCGGATTAAGGATTGGCTCAAGCAGTACTTTAATTACTTTCCTGAAGCCCGGTTGAATTCAGCCTGAAACCAAACCTGCTCTAATTGTAAATACCGAAGAGGACACTTAACATGACCTCTTTCCATCAATGTCTTTAAAATCGATTTCATATTTTTCGCCGCTGGATAGCGTAATGGTTGCTCCCAAAGCCGAAAATTCCGGGGTAATATCCATGATCTGAATATCCCTGATGGGCGACAATTCTTCAGCAGTCCATTCGCTGTTGTCCATTTTGTGCAACATTACCGCGATCATCAGTTCCATCGAAGGATTTTTAGCCATCCGTTTTTTGGACGCAAAGATCACAGTACTTTCATCAGCTTCGGCGTTTCGGTTGGTGTGTACCAAACTTTCCAGTTTGTCCCAGCCATTGTAGGTAATCAGGGCAATGCTTCGTCCTGAAATTGAAGCAGTCATAACCTTTTTGTTCTCATCTTCAAACTGATTAACTACTGCTTTTTTGCCATCAAGATGAGGCATTCCGAAATGTCCGAGCGTTAATTCATACTCAAAAGCCAAACGGGAACGATCCACCCGGATCACTCCTCCGGGAATGGTAATTTCAGCAAGATCAATAATATACCCTACCCCATTGTTTGGAGGTTTTCGCATGATGGCCTGGCGGTACAAAACATCTTTTCGGACCCCATTGTAAAACATACTCTGCGAAATTGTATACGACCTGTTTTTTTTCGAATCGTTTTCCACCTTTTTCCCGGTCAGGTAAAAATTGACATCATCGCCTCTCACATCCCGTGGATCCTGACTCCGGTAACTGTATTCCATGGATGTTCCGCCCTGCGGATTATGGTCTTCCCAGGGGAAATGGGTATTGTAAGCCAGCTTCGAATAATTTGGATCGTCGTAGTAAACCTTTCCCGGGATAATCTCGGAAGTACCGGTTTTCCCATGATTTACCAGGACAAGACCCGGATTTTCGAGAATAACTTTATTCGATTTGTCGCCCAGGTTTTCCCAGATGCCTTCATTTTCTTTGGCCGTCCAAAACGGAGAATCGTCAGGCAAAGCCAGACATATGAACGGCAGGAACATCAGGAACGGACTGGCTGCGCAACTGTAGTCCTGCACCATATATTCCTTTTGTCCGTAGAATCCAAGACTTGGAATGTCGTTGCAGAAAAACTCTTCACGGGTCACAAATTGGAGCAGCGAGCCGGAACAAAGCCTTCGTGCCCAACCGGCATCCACCAGATTTTTGTCCTTTAGCATGAAAGCCACAGGGAATGCTCCTGAAACCCAGGTCCGGTAACAAATGCTTCTCGACCACATGTTGATATATCCATCACGTCCAAAAAAACTGGTGAGCGATTCCATTAATTTTTGAGCCGATTTTTCAATGATGGCAGCCACTTCAGGATAATATTCATCTCCAAAAGTCCGGTTCCAGATGGTGGTATAAACAATAAACAAACTGATCGAATAGT
>JBASYJ010000164.1:0-5078 GCA_049277435.1 Prolixibacteraceae bacterium | reverse complement strand
ACTTTAAATGTGCTGATAAAAAATAAAGAGCTTGATCAGCTGATTGATGTTTTATCTTTTCTGGCAGCAGTAAAAGTTGACGGAATCATTATTCAGGATTGGGGAACTTATTACATTGCCCGCAAATATTTTCCCGGATTGGTGCTGCATGCCAGTACCCAGATGGGAAATCACAATTCGGCTGGTGTAAATTTTGGCGTGTCAAAAGGAATCAGACGAACTGTTCTGGCCCGTGAATTAACCATGCCCGAACTCGAGAAAATCACAAAGAACAGCAAAGCTGAACTCGAGGTTTTTATTCACGGCGCTTTGTGTTATTCGTTTTCAGGAATGTGTTTGTTCAGTAGTTATTCCGGAGGACAGGGCGCCAACCGTGGAATCTGCAAGCAAAGTTGCCGTCGCATTTATCAGGATGGGGGAGAACAGCATGCACTTTTTAGCCTGAAAGACAATCAGCAAATTGAAAACCTGCAAAAATTGGTAGATCTGGGTATTCATTCGCTCAAAATTGAGGGCCGGATGAAATCGGCCGACTATGTTTTCCAGGTTTGTTCGGCCTACCGGAAAGCCATTGATGATCCGAAAAATATGTCAGTAGCAGCTCAAATGCTTGAACTGGACATGGGCCGGGAAAAGACCGGATATTTCCTTGGTGGAGATGTTTCGGATGGAATTACCGATGACCCGTCGATTGGAATCCGGATTGGACAAATCACAGAAGTTGGCCGGAATTCTATTTCGTTTACCAGTTCAATGAAGCTCGAAGAGGGCTATCGAATCCGCATCCGAAATGAAAAAGATGAAGACCAGCTGTATGTGAAAATGGAAAACTTCAGGCTGAATGATGGTGTTTACCAGGTTTCGACCGAGCTGGCCAATAAAATCCGGAAAAATGATGAGGTGCTTTTGGTTCGGGTGAAGACTCAAAGTTTTTCATCACGTTTGGGAAATGTGAATACGCTTCCGGAAGTAAAAAAGCTACCGGTAAAAAAGCAGGATATAAAAAGGAGTTTACGAATTGAGGGCAGTAAACCACAAAAAACCAGGTTGTTTGTCCGTATCGGCAGCCCGGAATGGATTGTAAAACTCCGTTTCGACGATTACGATGCGGTAATTCTTTCTTTCAAACGATCTGATTGGGAAAAGTTTGATCCTCAGGAATCAGTTTATCGGCAGAATAAAGAAAAGATACGAATTGAGTTTCCAAAGTTTATTTCCGAAAATCACCTGGATTTTTACCGTGAACTGGCCATAAAACTTTTTAGTGCCGGATTTAATGATTTCTTTGTCAGTCATTTGTCGCAGAAAATGATTATTCCGAACGGGGCGAAGATTAGCTGCAACGAAAATGTATATGTATTAAATGATGCGGCAGCTAAAATGTTGCACGATGAAAAAATTACTGATTTTACCTATCCGCTAGAAAATGATCTCGAAAATTTGTTGTCGATGACCAATAAACAGGGAATTGTTCCACTTTATTTTTATCCTGAATTGTTCTATTCGAGGATGCCGGTAAAAATTCATCAGGAGAATAAGCTGATTGCAGATGAAACAAACAAGAAATACCGATCGGTAGTAAAAGATGGAATTACAATTGTATATCCAAATTTGCCGGTTGCCCTGTTTCATTACCGGAATCAATTGGAGAAAAATGGGTTCAGCCAGTTTTTAATTGATTATTCCGGAGAAATTATGACTGCGAATGTAGTGAAACGAATATTGAAAAAGTTTCAACTTTCGGAATTGGTTCAGCCATCGACTAACTTTAACTTCAAATTAGGCTTAAAATAAAAGAGAGCCTTTTGAGCTCTCTTTCTTATCGTGTATTTGCTAAATCTTTTTATTCGTCATTCATCGAGATCAGGAACTCTTCAATCGAATTGCTTTTCATGATGCGGCCTTTAATGAATTCCATTGCTTCAGTTGAATTCATGTCGGCAAGGAAATTCCGGAGAATGTAAATTTTACTCAGCATGTTTTTATTCATCAGCAAGTCTTCGCGGCGTGTGCTCGAAGCTGTGATGTCCACTGCAGGGTAAATGCGTTTGTTCGACAATTTGCGGTCGAGCTGTAACTCCATGTTACCGGTTCCTTTAAATTCTTCGAATATTACTTCGTCCATTTTCGAACCTGTTTCAGTCAAAGCAGTCGAAATAATTGTTAATGAACCACCTTCTTCAATGTTTCGGGCAGCACCAAAGAATCGTTTTGGTTTGTGCAGGGCGTTGGCGTCAACCCCTCCGGAAAGTACTTTTCCTGAAGCTGGTGCAACGGTATTGTAGGCGCGTGCCAGACGAGTAATTGAGTCAAGCAGAATCACCACATCGTGACCACATTCAACCAGACGTTTTGCTTTTTCGAGCACCATTCCGGCAACACGTACGTGGCGTTCGGCGGGTTCGTCGAAAGTTGAGGAGATAACTTCGGCATTTACGTTGCGGGCCATGTCGGTAACCTCCTCCGGACGCTCGTCGATCAACAAAACCATCATGTAAACTTCAGGATGATTGGCTGCAATGGCGTTGGCAATTTCTTTCAGCAGAACCGTTTTGCCGGTTTTTGGCTGAGCAACAATTAATCCGCGCTGTCCTTTGCCGATAGGAGCAAAAAGATCAACCACCCGGGTTGAAAGATTGTCGTGTCCGTTTCCGGTCAGGTTAAATTTTTCGTTTGGGAAAAGTGGAGTTAAATGTTCAAATGGAACACGGTCACGGATATAATCCGGTGTTCTTCCATTGATTTCAATTACTTTGATCAATGGAAAATATTTTTCGCCTTCTTTCGGAGGACGGATAGTTCCAGTTACTGTATCGCCAGTTTTTAAACCGAATAATTTTATCTGCGACTGCGAAACGTAAATGTCATCAGGCGAATTCAGGTAATTAAAATCCGAAGAACGCAGGAATCCGTAACCATCGGCCATAATTTCCAAAACCCCGGTGTTGCTTATGATTCCATCAAACTCGTAGGGTTTTTCCTGATTTTGATTTTGTTGTTTTTGTTGTTTTTGTCCTTGATTGTCGCGATTTTCCCACTTCGGAGTGTTGTCAAAGTTTTTTCTTTTACCTTGATTCTCATTTCTTTTTTCATTAGGATTTTCTGTTCTGGGTTCTTCCTGAATGTTCGGTTCCGAAATGGGATCTATAGTTTGAACAGGAGTTTCATTAACTTCTTCAATTGCAGCGGGTATGAAAATATCATTTCCCATTTCAATTGGCTCGTCAGGGAATATTATTTCCTGTCTTACTTTTTGATTCTGGTTGGGATTTGGCTTATGAATCTTATTCTGATTAGGATTTGGCCGTTGATTAAGATTCGGATTCTGGTTCGGATTCTGGTTTGGATTTGGATTCAGGTTTTTAGTCTGATTGGCATTGTGATTTGAAGATCCGGCTTTAATGTGTTCTGTACGTGGCCTTTTTTTGATCTGAAATTCTTTTTTTCCTTCCTTTTTCTGAGTCTGGTTGTCAGAATTCGTATTATTTGCAGGCTCAGTTTTTTCAATATGCTCAGTTTCCACGAGAGGTTCAACGGGTTTTTCTTCTTTTCTCCGGCTAAAAAGTTTGAGTACCGGATTTTCTTCGCGTTTTGTATTTATATCTCGGGGTGATTTGAATTTTTTGTCGTCGGTTTTCTTTTCAGAAGCCAAAATAGCTTGAGTGTCCAGTATTTTGTAGATCAAATCTTGTTTTTTATAAGACTCAACCTTTTTAATATCAAGTTCTTTCGCAATGTCTTTTAAGTCAGGAAGTAATTTTCTGCTTAATTCAATAATATCATACATAATAATTTGATTGATTTGTTAAATATCCAAAAGGTTATTCGAAAAAATAAGAGTGTGGATTTGATGATTTGGGTAATAGGTACTTGTTCGAAATTTTTTGCAAGTATAGCTAAAACCTGAAAAAGAGCCAAGTAAAAAGCTCAAAATAATTTTGCGAATCTGATTTATTCTGTGTTTTGGGTCATATTATACGTATAATTACCGTATTTATGATTTGGAACTTCACATGAATTGCTGATGAAAAATCAACGAATCAATTTTATCTGATTTTTTCAAACATTCTGATCCGGAGATTATATGTACTGATTTTTAGGAAAAACTGGAATCTGCAATAGAAAATTTCTTTGGTGCTGACTGGTAATTATTATATACCTTAATCTATAATAGAAGGTTATTCTAATTTCTGAATCTCCTGTGTTGGTTTTAAATGTTCATGGTTTTAACTTTTGCCGGGCCATATTTTTAATAAATTATAAAAAATGCCGCAATACTTAGAAAAGATTGCAAAATCTTATGAAGTAAAAAGTACCATTCATTTGTGAAAATAAACTATTCATGTCAAAAATCGTATAGTTCAAATAATTTATATGGATTATTGACTTTTATAAAATACGGAATAATTACTTTCGTCATAGATAAAAGGAGAAAAACGTACAATAAATGTCAAACCATCATATCATTAAGCTATGAGACAACTTAAAATCGCGAAACAGGTAACCAATAGAGAAACCTTATCTTTGGATAAATACCTGCATGAAATTGGTAAAGTTGATTTAGTTTCTGCTGAGGAAGAAGTAGTTTTGGCAAAGAGAATTCGAAAAGGTGATAAGGATGCCCTTGAAACTCTGATTAAAGCAAATTTGAGATTTGTTGTTTCTGTGTCAAAACAATACCAAAATCAAGGACTTAGTTTACCTGATTTGATTAATGAAGGCAATTTAGGACTGATTAAAGCAGCTCAGCGATATGATGAAACAAGGGGATTTAAATTTATTTCTTATGCCGTGTGGTGGATCAGGCAATCAATCCTTCAGGCATTGGCAGAACAAGCCCGTATTGTTAGGTTACCTTTGAATAAGATTGGATCAATAACCAGAATTAACCGGACATTTAGTCGTTTGGAACAAGAATACCAGCGAGAACCGACTTCCGACGAAGTGGCTTTCCTGCTTGAAACTTCAGCAGAAGTTGTGGAAGATGCCCTGAGGGTTTCGTCTCACCATGTCTCGATGGATGCTCCTATACATGACGATGAAGGCAATAGTATGTATGATGTCATTCTCAACGAAGA
>JBASYJ010000163.1:0-6094 GCA_049277435.1 Prolixibacteraceae bacterium | reverse complement strand
TACCTTGTTCCCTCTTTCGGGTTAAACGGGGGGCTTAATTTTAAAATGAAAAATATGAATATTGAATATCAATACGTTAACTCTAGATTTTACCGACTTTGAATTTTAGTCGGTTTACAATGATTTAAAGATTATTTTCACGATCTAATTTTACCTTACGTAGCCACGTGCATACCACATAAGGCTGACCCATTTGAAAGATGGAAGTCTCCAACTCTTGGCCGCACCGGCGGGCCGTACCCGGCAGATTTTTCGACGACTCTGGCAGGGAAATGTAACCCGGTGCGGCCTATTGCACGAATTTATTGATGCTCATGTTGGGGTGTATTATTAAACTGTTTGTGATTAATTACTTCTATTGTTAAGAAATACTTGAAATATTTTTTGTGCCAAATTTCTCTGCTGAACTAGCGTTCATTCTTTCTCTTTTTTGGCAAAAACTTGAATTCGTATAGAGCTAATATATGTACTTTATTATGAATAGTAAAATTTATTTTGCCCCCCCCCATTTTGATGATTAATATATATGATTGAAAATCAGAGAAGTGTATTGAAAGCAACAAAATATACTTTATAACACAAAATTTCAAGGTTACCTTTTGTGTGTTTCTGGGATTAAGATAAATGTAATTGAAGGAGGGTTTTTTACTTTTGTCATTTTACCTGAACATTAAAACCGCCATAATTTTCCAGCCCATTCACAGGAGTCGGCAACTCTAATTCGTATCTAGTATCCAATAAACAGAAAACCCGGACTTTTTCGAATCCGGGCCTGTAAATGATTCTCTCAAGATCAAATTACATCGATTATTCTTTTTAGGAATGAATTTTTGCTATACTGAAAACAGAAAACTTTTTCATCATGCTTTTTTCCATTGTTCGTTCATCAGTTTCACGGCGGCTGGCAAGGTAATTTTTGAATCGCCCACCGAGCCACATTCAAAACTCACATAGTCCTGATAATTAATTTCCTTCAGCCCTCGGAATCCGTTGATGTAATTATCGGCATCGCCATCTTCCCCGGGCATTTTTCGTCGTTTACGACTGGCAATATGCACATGATGTAAATAATCACCGGCTGAAAGAAATGCTGCACGGTCGTTGGTTTCTTCCCAGGTCATGTGCCAGAAATCGCCCATCACGGCAGCTCCTTCACTTTTTACGTCGCGCACGATTGCCGCGCCATCGCCTACCTGACGGCAGAAATAGCATTCTTCGCGGTTCAGCGGTTCAAGTAAAATCCGGGTTTTGTGCTGAAGTGCAAATTCGCCGAGTTCGTGCATCTGGTCGATTAAAAGTGCCCGGGCTTCCCTGTCCGGAAGTGATTTTTGATTGTTAAAAGCTGGTACAAAAATGACCCCTGTAGAACCTAATTCACCAGCTGCGCCAATGATTACTTTCATCGAATCCATACATTTTTTCTGAATCGCAGGATCATCGGCAATCAGCCAGCCCTCGAAACCCGCACAGATCGCGCTGGTTTGGATGCTGCGGTTTTGAAGCACTTTTTGAATTTCATCAATTCGTTTTTCAAGTCCGCCTCCCCAGAATTCAACGCCCACAATTCCGAGCGATTCCATGAAGTCGAGCTTTTCATTCAGTTCCTTGCCCGGGGCAACCCCTTCCTGACAGGAGATTTTCAGCTTTACTGAATTTCTTTTGCTGGCCGGCGCATCAGCTTCACTTACGAAAGATGAGAAAAGGCCACCCGATGCCGCTAAAGCAGCACCGGAAATGGCAGTTCCAAAAAAAGACCTTCTGTTGAGTGGCATACCTTATCGTGTTTGGTTTCCCTGTGGCGTTCCCGCAATGTGAATAAATTCGGGCAGTTTAAATTCTTTTCCTGCACCGTATCCTTCTTTAGCGACAGCCATAGTTTGGGTCATGTCAATATCTTTCGGCATAAGGTCGAGTGGTGAAGCAGTCATTTCATCCCAGGAGATTTTCTTTCCGGAGTAAGCCGATTCGCGCCCCATGATGGCAGCCATGTTGGAAATAGCCGTTTCAGATGCCTGCTCAATCGGATTTCCGGAGCGGATATGGTTTATCCAGTTCACGTGTTCCAGGGTATATGGATCGGTTTGCTTGAATTGTGTTTTTTCGGCTTCGTAATCGAATTTCCATATTTCGTTACCTTGCAGATCTTTGATGATGTGCCCGTCGGAAGTCCACGAACCTTTGGTGCCCTGGATAAATTCCCATACACCGCCTTCCGTACCATTGATCTGGCGGCAGGTGCTGTGAATGTGAATTCCGTTTTCCATTTCAAAATCGACGCTGAAATTGTCGAACTGGTTACCGGTAACACGGCGCTGGCGTGATCCGAATCCAAGTGCTGATTTTGGTTTTAGTCCTGAAAACCATGTAAATACATCCAGGTTGTGAACGTGTTGTTCAACAATATGGTCACCCGATAACCATCCCCAGTTAACCCAGTCGCGGATCATCCATTCCAGGTCCGACCAGTTGGGATTACGGTCCTTGTACCAAAGCATACCGCCACACCAGTAAACCGTTCCGCCGGTTATTTCGCCGATAGCTCCGTTCATGATTTGTTCGTATGAAGCTACATAATCGCGCTTGTGGTGCCGTTGTGTACCGGTTACCACGCAAAGGCCTTTTGCTTCGGCCTGTTTGGCTGTGGCCACGATGGTGCGGTAACTTACCGGATCAACGCAAATCGGTTTTTCGAGAAAGCAATGTTTGCCTTTTTCCACCGCGTACTTGAAAATTTCGGCGCGGAAATTGGGCGGCGTAGCGGTAATAATCACGTCCACATCGCTGTCAATTACTTTTTGAAAAGAGTCGAGCCCCACAAATTTTTTGTCAGCTGCAATGTCGATATTTTTCTCTTTTTTCAGGTTCGCAGCTAACTCTTCCAGACGGTCGGCATAAGTATCGCCCAGAGCTACAATCGTAACATTATCGGCCGCATTGAGAAAATTAAATGCTGCGCCTGAGCCTCGTCCGCCACAGCCGATTATTCCGGCCCTCAGCGGTTTTCCGTCAGCAGCCTTATCAACCAGATTGGGAAGATAATAAGAGCCCGGTTCTTTTAATGGCTGAATCTTTGGAGTACTGCTGCACGATGCCATAGTTGCAACACTTCCTGTACCAATTGCACCCAATGCCCCGGCCAAAGCTGAGCTTTTCAGGAATGAACGTCTGTCTACACCTTTTTTCATAACGGATAAATTTTAAATTAGGATAGTTAGTTATCTATTGAACTTTTATTGAATTGTCTGGCTCACAAACGACCCTGAAACCGATGCTTTTAACATCGGAATACCACCAGATGCTTTTTGGCTGCTGCGGGTCGGTTTTCAGCCAGGCGTCGTGCTGGCTGTGGTCGCGGGCTGCCGCACGCACGTCGGCTGCATCCGAACTGTAATTGCCCCCGCGCACAACCCATTCCTCACCTTCAGTTATGAGTGGATTGGCTGAGTCCCCGCTGTATTTGGTGTAGGCGTCGGGTGCATAGCGGTCGGCACAATATTCCATCACGTTGCCCAGCATATTTTTCAGACCGAACGGATTAGGCTTCACCTCATCGGGCAGGTGCGTTTTGCCTTTGCCGCTGTTTGCATAAATGATGTACTGCGAAATCGGTTCGGTTTCAGCAGCCGAGATTTTACGCCATAATCCTTTGTTGGAAAACTTCTTCGGGTTGCCGTCAAAGAAATACGGTGTTTCTGTGCCACCGCGTGCTGCATATTCCCATTCGGCTTCTGTGGGCAGGCGGTATTTTTTGCCGGTTTTCTTTGAAAGCCACTGGCAGAAGGTTTCCGCAGCATAATGGGTCATGGTGATTGCCGGGCGTTTGCCAAAGCCCCAGTTCTGGTCGGGTCGCCCGTAAGGCGGAGTGGGACCGGAGATGGCATCGACGTTCGGATTGCTGTTGTTGGCATAAATCTGTTCAGGTGGAGTGCGTCCTTCGCTCATGGTGTTTCCGTAGAATGCCCAGTACTGTTCCCAGGTTGTTTCCACTTCGGCCATGAAAAACGGGCGCACCGTAACCTGGCGCACCGGCGATTCGTCGGGCTGGTGGAAAGGTTCGTTTTCGGGGCTTCCCATGCTGAATGTGCCACCTTTGACAGCTATCATTTTGAAGGACACCGGTGTGCCCGGAATCTGCTCGGTGTAGTCGGCAAAAGTGCTTACAGTGGTTGCCTGTTCAAAAATGGTTTTCAGACTGTCGGCGTTGCCGTCGGTTTGCCCCGGTATGCCGGTCATCTTGCCGTGTTTGTATTTCGGGTTATAATGTCCGACGTCGAGGTGGCAACTGATGCACTGCAAATCCAGTTTCTTCTCGTTATTTTCGTAGTAAAGGTGTGCTGCTATGCCGGCGTCTACTAAATTTTTCGGGAATAAATTCTGGTGGCAATGCTTGCACGATGCATTCGGGATATACTTCACGGCATGTTCCAGTTCAGACTTCATTTCCCAGTTAAACTCAGCTGAATCTTTGAAGAGATAGCCGTAAAGATCTTTGAGTCCTAGTTTGGTTTTTTCAAGCATGTAACCTTCTCCTTTGGGTGGTAAATGGCAATCGACGCAGTGCACCACAATGCCAGCTTTGTTATCGTAATGGGACGACAATTTCCAGGAAGGAAAAACATGCGGGTGAACATGGCAGGAAGCGCAAGATTCGTCGGTTGAGGTATATTCAACGGCTTTGTTTCCGGTAATTGTTGCCAGAATTCCAATTGAAAAGGCAATAAATAATACAAGCAGCAGTCGTTTTCGGAAGAAATCTCCGGTCTTTTTCAACATATCAGGTTTAGTTATATTATGTGGTTTGAAAACAGGTCAACCAAAAATAGTAAAATTTGAAGGACGGAGGATTTCAACTTCCTTTATAATGGCAAAAAGCGAACAAAATTCCATAAAAAAGTATATTTATCCATAGTTTGAAGATGTTTCGGATATGCTTTTACTGAAAACCACCAAAATGTATTTCAGATTTTTGCTCCGGAAACTTAAAAGGAATCTATCTTTGAGCTGACCTAATAAAATATTCAAGACACATGAATCTGGAAAAAATTGCGACAAATTTTCACCTTACAGGAACCCTTGACCGGGTTGTTCCGATGGGTGAAGGATTTATCAACGACACGTTTATCATTTACACCAAAGAAGGCACCGCGCCTGATTATTTGCTTCAGCGGAAAAATAAGCGCATTTTTACCAATGTGCCGGCCATGATGGACAACATAGAGAAAGTCTGTTCACATATCCGTAAAAAAATACTGGCCCGGAATGGTGATCCGGTGCGCGAAGCTATGACCATCGTACCTGCACTCGACGGGAAACTGTATTTTCAGGATGAAGAAGATGAATTCTGGGCAGTTTGCGTATTTATTGCTGATACAATTACGTATCAGTCGGCAAAAACTCCGGAACTGGCTTTTCAGGGCGGAAAGGGAATTGGCATGTTTCAATCGATGGTTTCGGATCTGAACGAACCTTTAACCGATATTTTGCCCGGATTTCACAACATCCGTTTCCGGTTTAACCAATGGGATGCTGTATTGGCAAACGATCCGATTGGCCGGAAAGCAAAATTAACAGAGGAAATCGACTGGATCGAAAGTCGTCGCGATGAAATGCTCAACTTCTGGAAACTGGTTGAAACCGGTGAGATTCCGACACGTGTAACCCACAACGACACGAAAATCAACAACATTCTGTTCGACAAAAATGGCGAGGTTTTGTGTGTGATCGATTTGGATACGGTTCTGAACAGCACCTGTCTGAATGATTTTGGCGATGCGATGCGTTCATATACCAACACCGGACAGGAAGATGACAAAAATCTGGATGCCGTGTCGTGCGACCTGTCGATCTTTGAAGGATTTACCAAAGGTTATTTGTCGCAAACCATTTATTTCCTGAATGAAAAAGAACTCGAATATCTGGCTTTTTCAGCCAAATACATCACTTACGAACAGGTTTTACGTTTCCTGATGGATTACATCGATGGCGATAACTACTATAAAATCAAATCTCCGGAGCACAATTATGAGCGAACTGTTGCCCAGTATAAATTACTGACCAGCATGGAAAAACAATATCCGGAGATGTGCAGGATTGT
>JBASYJ010000162.1:0-13215 GCA_049277435.1 Prolixibacteraceae bacterium | reverse complement strand
CTCTGGTATTTTTCTGAAAGTCGTTTTGCAAAATACAGGGGCGACGGACGGCCAACATAGTGTTTAAGTAAACTGATGTATTCCTGTCTGAAATCGTATGAGTTAATGATTTCGAGGTACTTCAGGCGAAGTTCTTCAATATTCGGCACCATCATTTCGGGAATGTAGGCCCCGCCAAATTCGCCGTAATAACCTTTTTCGTTTACCTGATAATTCATAATATTGGAATATAAGCCCCCTTCTTATTCCCCCAGGGGGGAAAGATTTGGGCATCGTTATAATTTTTAATTCTTTATATATCTTGAAACTGTTTTTATTTTCTCCGTAGGAGATAAATGACAATAGAAAGGATTCCACAAACGCATATTTCCCTTAGGGAATTAATCTTTATTTTTTAATGTCCTGACGGACAATAATTCCTTTTGCATGTTTTCTATTGATGCCTATGGCAAAATAAATTTTAAACCGTCTCTCCTTTTTTAGTTTTGATTTTTTCAATAAATATTTTTACTTTCTCAACATCCTTTAAAGCCGGACTGATTTCGAATCCACTGTTTACATCGACTCCGAAAAATTGAGGGTGATTGAATTTTTGTAAAGCCTCCAGATCATCCGGACCAATGCCGCCACTTAAAAAGAAAGGGACTTTACCTGTATAGTTTTCCAGTAATTGCCAGTTAAATTTTTGCCCGGTTCCCCCCGGATGATGACCTTTGGTATCGAATAAAAAATAATCGCAAACTCCGGAATAGGCTTTCAGGATCTCAAAATTAAAGTTTTCGTCAACCGAAAAAGCTTTAAAAACTGTGATTCCGGCTTGTCGCAAATGGCGACAATACTCTGGTATTTCATTCCCATGAAGTTGAACTACATCCAGATCAAGACACTGGCAATTATTCAGAACGATCCCTGGGATTTCGTTTACAAAAACGCCAACCTTTTTTATCGTTTTCGGGATTATACTTATATTTTCATATGAAAAATCAGCTCCGACAAACCGTTTGCTTTCAGGATAAAAAATAAAACCAAGATAATCGGGTCCCGCTGTAACCACTCCTGAAATGTTTTCAGGATCGCGCATTCCGCAAACTTTTATTTTTAGTTCTTTCATCGTTAATGTTCTAAAATTGATGATCTTGTCATCCTGAACTTGTTTCAGGATCTTTTGCTGTTTTCGACAGACCCCGAAATAAATTCGGGGTGACGAATCATCTTCTATCTATTTCTTCAATTTCTCAATAAATTCTTTACACGCAGCACCCGGATTGTCGGTTTTCATAAACGTTTCGCCAATCAAAAAACCTTTAAAACCTGCAGCGCGAAGTTCAGCAATACTTGCCGGATCAGAAAGACCACTCTCCGAAATTTTCACAAACTGCTCCGGAATTTCTTTACTAAGTTTTACTGAAGTTTGAATATCCACCTCGAAGGTTTTCAAGTTTCGGTTATTCACCCCAACCAGGTCAACCAGGGGATTTAGCTTTGCCAGTTCCTCAGCACTGTGAACTTCAACCAGTACTTCCAGCCCGATTTCTTTGGCGGTCTCGGTTAGTTCGAGCAGCAGGCTTTTGCTCAGGCTTTCGGCAATCAGTAAAATCACATCGGCACCATGTGCACGCGCTTCATAAATCTGATACGGATCGAGCATAAAATCCTTACGCAAAATCGGTGTGTTTTTATTCGCCCAACGGGCTGAAGCCAGATTTTCGAACGAACCTCCGAAAAATCGCTCATCTGTCAGCACCGACAAACCGCTTGCTCCTGCAGCCACATAAGCTTCAGTCACTTCGGACGCTTCGGCTGAATCGTTGATCACTCCTTTTGAAGGCGATTGCGTTTTAAACTCGGCAATTACCCCGCTGGCCCCTTCAGCCAGCAACGCCGTCTTCAACGAATTGATTTTTCGTTTAAAATAAGGCGATTCTTTTAATTGTTCCAACGAAACCCGACTTTTCGCTTCCGCAATTTCGGTTCGTTTATGGTTGTTTATTTGTTCAAGTATGTCCATAAGAAAAGTTCAAAATTTCAAGTTTCACCATTTTACGATCGGGACTGTCAACCACGACTGTTTATTTATTTAATTCCATCAGCTTTTTAAATGCCGCCAATCCTTTTCCTGATTTCAGCGATTCGGAAGCTTCGGCCACACAATCCAAAAGCGGTTTTTCAGGAGAAACGCATTTAATACCCAGCGCTGCATTGGCAATTACCACATTTTGCTGAGCCGCTGTTCCGGTTCCTTCAAGCACGCTTTTAAAAATTCCTGCAGCTTGTTCAACGGTTTCTCCTCCGTAAAGTTCCTCTTGTGAAAATGGAGTAAAACCAAAATCTGCCGGCGACAAATTATCTTCCGTTTCATTCGAAACAAAACGAGCATCACCGGTCAGCGAAATTTCATCGTAACCATCCAGACTGTGCACAATCATATAATTCTGTCCGCTTTCTTTGAAAACTTCGTGATACAAATCCATCACATCCAGATCGTAAACACCCACCAACTGATTTTTTGGAAACGATGGATTGATGATCGGGCCCATCATATTGAACAGTGTTTTCACTTTCAAGGCTTTACGAACCGGACCAACACTTTTCATGGCCGGATGGAAAAGCGGTGCATGCAAAAAGCAGATTCCTGCCTCTTCCACTTCGCGGCGTAATTTAGCCTGATCATTGCTGAAACGGTATCCAAAATATTCGAACATGTTCGATGATCCGCTCACCGACGACAAACCATAATTGCCATGTTTGGTCACTTTTATTCCGGCCCCGGCAACCACAAAAGCGCTCAGCGTCGAAATATTGAACGTGTCCTTTCCATCGCCCCCGGTTCCAACTATATCCAGGGTGTTGTAATCCGAAAAGTCGATGTGCACACACAATTCCAGTAATGCCTGACGGAATCCGGCCAACTCTTCGGCTTTTATCCGGCGCATCCGGAACACCGTCAGAAAAGCGGCAATCTCGGCATCGGTAAATTGTCCTTCGGCGATGCGGACCAGCATGATGCAGGCTTCATCTTTGGAAAGCGTCTTTCCTGAAAACAAATCATTTAAAATATTCTTCATTTGTGTCTCATTTCAAATAATATAACCTAAAGCTGAACTTTTGCGCCGAAATACGCGAGTCATTTTTCCCTGCATTTGTACGTCGGCGCCAAATTTTTCTTCTCATTTCCCCTGGCTTAAAAGCCAGGGCTACAAATATAATGTCCCGATGGGACTCTCACTTTAGTTAAAAGAACATACGACTTACATAGCCCTTCCTTTGGAGAGGTTGGGGAGGCCAAGCCAATTCGCAATCATCTGTTCGCCCAGCGGAGTGAGCACCGATTCAGGATGAAACTGGACACCTTCCACATCGTATTCGGTGTGTTTCATCGACATGATCATCCCTTTGTCGTCGTAACTGGTTACCTGTAAACAATCCGGAAGCCCTTCCTGATTCACAATCCACGAATGGTACCGGCCAACCTGAAAGGTGTCTGGTAATCCGTCGAACAATCCGGTTTTAATCTCAGTTTTGGTTACCGGAGTGGCAATTCCGTGTAAAACGCGGTTCATGTTGGTCAGTGTTCCGCCGAAAGCTTCGCCAATGGCCTGATGGCCCAGACATACACCCAGCATACTTTTTTTAGGCCCAAACCGACGGATGATGTCGAGCAACAATCCGGCTTCTTCCGGAATTCCCGGGCCCGGCGAAAGTACAATTTTATCGTACTTTTCCAAATCGCCGAGGGCAATTTCGTCGTTCCGGAACACATCAACCGGCAAACCGGATATTTTTTTGATCGCATGCACCAGGTTGTAGGTGAACGAATCGTAATTATCGATGACTACTATTTTCATATTTTTCTTTATGTTTCGGGTTACGGGTTGCGAGATGCGGGTTTCACGAAACATGTAACCCGCAACCCGCAACAAATTCTAATTTATTTCTTTTGCAATTTCCAGCGCTTTTTTCAGTGCTCCCAGTTTGTTGTTTACTTCCTGAAGTTCGCTTTCTTCCTGTGAATCGGCTACAACACCTGCTCCAGCCTGATAATAAAGGGTATTTCCCTTACTCAGAAATGACCGGATCATAATGGCATGGTTCAGAGTATTGTCAAAACCAAGGTAACCGATGCATCCCCCATAATAACTGCGGCGCTGATTTTCATACCGGTCGATCAGGGTCATGGCCATGTGTTTGGGCGCTCCTGAAAGTGTTCCGGCCGGAAACGAGTCGCCCAAAACGGTAATCATGTTCGTGTCCTCCGGAAGTTTTCCGGATACTTCGGAAACGAGATGAATCACATGAGAGAAATACTGCACCTGGCGGTAACTGTCGACGGTCACATTGCTGGCATTGCGGCTTAAATCATTTCGTGCCAGGTCGACCAGCATCACATGCTCCGCATTCTCCTTCGGATCGGCGCATAAACGTTCGGCAGCAATGCGGTCTTCCTCATCGTTTCCGGTGCGTTTGAAGGTTCCGGCAATCGGATTAATAATGGCACGGCCTTTTTTAATCCGAAGTTCAGCTTCAGGACTTGAACCAAAAATACGGTAGGTTCCGTAGTCGAAAAAGAATAAATACGGCGAAGGATTTACCGACCTCAGTGCCCGGTAAACATTAAACTCATCGCCTTTAAATGGCTGCGAGAACTGGCGCGAAAGCACAATCTGAAACACATCTCCACGGTAACAGTGTTCCTTGCCTTTGGTCACCATGTACTTGTACTCCTCGTTGGTGATGTTCGAAACCTCAACTCCCACGGTATCAAATTGTGTAGGCGAAAAAGTCAGGTTACGAAGTAAAGATTCAATTTGTCCGATTTCTTTTGTTTCGCCTTCCATCAGGTTTTCGATTAAGTAAATCATGTCTTTGTGGTGATCGATGGCCACGATGTATTTGTAAAAACAATATTTCACCTCCGGAATTTTGTAGGCTTCTTTGGGCTCTGCAGTAATTTCGATTTTCTCGAAATACTTCACCGCATCGTAGCCAATGTAACCAAACAATCCGTTGGCAGGCAGATTTTCTGTTTCTCCGGAAAGCACAAATGATTTAAAAAAAACATCCAGTTCACGATCGACCCGGCATTCCGCAGAAATGGGTTTCGATACTTTTTCGCGTCCGTTGTATTCGATACTTATTTCGCCTTCATCGGCGGTAAAACTAGCCATTGGCTTAATACAGATGAACGAATACGCATTTTCATTGCCATGATAATCTGAACTCTCAAGCAAAATCGACTTCGGGAATAAATCCCTGAATTTCAGATAGACACTCACCGGTGTCAAGGTGTCGGCAAGGATCTTTTTTACGCTGACTTGTACATTAATTTTTGTCATCTTTATTTATTTTGTTATTTCTCTTTTCTTATCATTTTCACCATTTCGTCCGAAAAAATGCTTTCGTTTTTATCCTTGCTTTCCCGCGGACGGGTTCCTATTTTTCATCTTATATCCCCGGGGCGATGCCCCGGGCTAGTATATGCCGCCCTTTCAGGGCTAAAAAAAAGCGGCTTACCGTGTTCCGATAAGCCGCTTTTTGTTCATTTTATGCAATGATAGCTACTTCCTTCCACGGTATTGCGAAAAGTTTCTGTGCCACCACCAAATATTTAAATTCGAATTCATCATTTTCTGTAAAATTAAAAAACCTGCATTTCCGGAGAGAAGCAGGCCTAAGTATGGTTTAAAAATACCAATATGGCTCTAACTTCTTACTTTTTAGAAAGAAGACCCCACCACGGAAGCCATATTGTATTTGTATTTTGAATCATGTTTTTAAAATCTGCTGTAAAACAAGGAATTTTAGATTAGAATAACAAGTGTTCAGGAAATAAAGTTTTAAAAATCTTTTCTTCTAGTAAGGGGGTGACTTTGAGTCACCCCCTTACTAGTCCCTGAAACTAAAACTGTTGTATACGCTTCATCCCGGAATTGAATGGTATAAAGTTTTTTAAAGACCAGATCATTTTCGCTTACTGTGCCAGTGTAAACCGGAAACTCACCCCAAAATTGGTGTTGGCTGTATTGAATGAACCGACTTTCGGTTTATTGATAATGCGGTCGTAATACAAGCGCAACTGGAAGCGGTCGCTGAGCATATAATCAGCCGTAGTCTTCAGTGTTGTGGCATATTGACCAGCTGTGAGCAGTTCACCTTCCTCAACAATTTTACGCAAAATCGTTAAATTTTTCCGGAAGGATAAATCGGCCCGGATATTCAAATCATTCGAATAGGATTTCTGCGATTTTTTGGTTTTGATGATTAAATCCATCCGGGTAAACCGGTACCCCAAACCAAAAACCATTTCGTTGCTGATGACCTCGCTAATCTGATTATTGGCAAAACTCAGGGCCAGATTTCGTGAAGATTTTAATTCGGCCCGGGTTTCAAAATCGTTGATCCAGGTGATATCCACGTTAATCAACGGACTAAACTGCTCGGAAATGCTCACCGAATTGATGTCATTCGGACCAACGAAGTCGCCTTGCCGGTCACCAATAACCCGGCGGACATAACTAAATCCGTCGCCATACAATTTCTCGTTGTAGTCGAGATTCGAGATGAAGGAACCCACATTGTAGCTCGACCGGTAGGCGTGGTTGAAACTCATGGTCTTGATGTACCGTTTCAAAAATTCAGACTGGGCAACAGCTCCTTCATAGGTAATCCGCCAGTTGGGGCGTAAGTATTTCATCGACGGGAACGGGCTTAGCGCGACTTTGTCGGGCGACTGGCCGGTATAAGCAGCGATAAATGCCGGAACCAAAACCTGTGGAGATGTTGGACCATATCCGACAGGGAATCCGGTTACATCGTCATACGCTTTCGGATCGTACCCGGCAGCCGCATTGGCAACCCGCTGAGCAGCCAATCGTTCAGCAATCACCATCCGGTAAGCTTTCAGGTTATCGAAAGCTGTCGAAGTAACATTGATCGTTCCGTCGGAATATTCTTTCCCGATTTTGGTAAATGCCGTTTTCATGGTATTCACCGACATGGTAAAGTTTCCATTCAACGATTTGTTAACCGGGTCAAATTGCCCGGTTGAATTGTTGAAATTGTAAAACTCAGTTGATCGTTCCGAATAAGTGCGGTTGGCATTGACATCAATCCTTAAATCGGGGAATGGTTCAACATTGGCCCTGAAATTAAAGGTTTCGCTGTGTGTCATCACATAGGGTGAATTGAGCGAAGAGTCACGGGTCAGCCAGCCTTTAGCCGCAGCTTTCATGGCAAAATTCTGATCCTGCCAACCCAGCAGGAACGGAAGTCCCGGGGCAATGGTTTGTTGCGACAAATCTCCGTACATATCAGCATTCGGGGGATATTTTCCGGAGCCAAACAGTTTTGGTTCAGGCATAAAACCCGGCATCACGGTTCCGTCGGTTGCCGAATAACTCAGCGAAATACTCCGGACACTCATCAGGGCACGGGTTGAATACTGAAGCAGTTTTTTACCTAAATCGCGGTTCACTTCCACTTTACCATTCACAATAAATTTTACTCCTGAAAGACTCTTATCCGAAGTAAATGTAATCCGGCTATCGTTGATGACTGAAACCTGACCATCCACTTTTGATCCGTCTTTAGCCATTGCAATCACTTCAACATTCTCTGTTTTCAACTTGTGAAAAATCGATTTTGGAGTTTTTGCTTTCAGACGTACATTATCGGTGGTGTATTGAACTTCTTTAATCTTTGGACCTTCTTTTTCCTTTGTTCCGGCAGCTGGTTTTTGCTGAGCTGCCTGCCCCTGACGCGGCCGCTGCATCCGCTGTTGCTGCCGCGAACTGGTTCCGTATTTCTGGTTTACTTCCTTCAGGAATCCCACTTTGTTGTATAAAGTTACCATATTCAACTGGCCGTTCAACTGAACCTGGCGCGAGTTTTCGATCACATTTCCGAGCACCACCGATTTGTCGGTTACCGGACCGGCCTGCCAGTCGTACATGCCCTGGTAGCGGGCTGAAAGTGAAGTCCAGTCGAGCAAAGGCAACTTATTGATCGGAACCATGTAATTGACATTGACCAGGTGATGGTACAAAGTTGGCCTACCCATATTCAACAGGTTGGTCAGAATAGAATCTTTTTTCATCTGATAATCATCGTCCAGTTTGTTGATTCGTCCGGCAGGTTCGTCGATTCGTGCCGTACTCTGTGATGAAAAATCGAGTTCCAGACTTCTGGTCAGGTTGTACCGTAAATCGACGTAACGGTTCCAGATAAAATCTTTATTAAAGGTCGGTTGAATAATCATGTTCGGATTCGAAATATTCCGAAGCTGTATTTCATTGTAATGCCGCCACATATCAGTCCTGAACGAGAACTGCGATGGCATCGGATAAAAGTTAAAATCCTTAATCAGCCGCAATGGTTTACTGTTCAGGAATTTTGATTTTTTGAAAGGCTCCACAATTTCGGGACGCCCGTTAAAGTTGTAGCTAAACAGTCCGCGGTAATTTTTATCGAGGTTCTGCTCCACATTGATGCTTCGTTTCATCATCTCACTGTAGGAATAGGTCAGCGAGAAATTTGTCGGGTCGTAAAATTTCGGTTTGCCAGATTTGCTGCTTTTATCGATTTTGACATTGGTCAGGTTGAAACTTTTTCGGGTAACCAGATCCTGCGCAATGCTTTTTATCGAATCGCGTTCGGCTTTACTGCCTGCCATGTTGAGCGCATCCTTCATCTTGATATCCGGATCGAGCGGATTGTATTTCGGATTGCTTTTGCTTTGCGAGAATCCGACATACAACGGGATTTTCACGTTGGCTTTCTCCGGAAAGAATTTACCCAGTTCGAGGTTGGCCGAAACATCAATTTCAGTCAGGTCGTCCATCGCCCGTTCGTTTACTTTTTTCTCAATGCTTCCGAACCCGGCGCTGCGTGTTCTTCCGGCGACAATTACCGAACCCAGATCGGCCAGGCGTGTGGTTACCCGGCCAGTTGCTGCCCAGCCGCCGCCTTCTTCAAAATCGGCCAGCCGAAGCTCGTTAACCCACACTTCGATGGAGCGAGGGCCATAATTGTTGGCATCTTTTTTCTTGTACCGGATACCCATCATCATCACTTCGACATTCCCCAGATTCGGATTTCCTTTGATCGAAATCGTCCGGTTACCGTCAGCAATTTCGTACGGAACAGTTAGGCTGGCAGTTGGATTAGCCTGCCGGATTCCGTCATTTCGCTGAAGTTTCAGATTGGTAAACGCATCCAGCTGCAGATCAATCCGGTTTGCTTCAGGCCAAACCGCTTCACGGTGTAAGGCATTATCGCTTAAATAAAGTCCAGGGACTGTAAGTGACAGTGGCACTTCGTATTCGTAATAGTTGTAGTTGTAATCCGATCCGATCCGGACAAATAATTCCAGATCTTCGTCTTTTAACGGATAACCTTCAATGGCTTCGGCATGTACCTCAAGCTGCAAACGTTTGTAGTTCCTGAAATCCATGCTGAGTGTTTTGTAGGCAGCTTTGGCATCACCTTCTTCCAGACCGACCGCACGCAAAACGAGCGACTGTTCGTTCAGCTGAAGCAACTGCGGATTGGCCGGATCAATGACGCGTTCGATTCCCGGAGGCAAAACATAGTTGACCGGCTTGCGGCTCGCATTTTCTTCGATGTTCACGGCCGAAATATCGAACTGGGTGGTGAGGGAATTAGTTGCCAGTTTACCATCCACGTCTTTGGTGTATTTGCGCCAGTCGGACCGAACCAGATCGAGGGTCGCAAAACGCAAAACAGTTGGTTTCGCGAATCCTTTCATGAACATACGCATAAACCGGATCGATTTAAAATCGGAGATCGAACCAAATACTTCGTTGGGTGTGCGTACCGGAACTTTAAACTGATACCAGGTTACTGATGCCGGTTTCCCATTTTTCAGTTTGATGTCATTGAGTGTTTTTTTGTCGGCGATCGAGTTTTTTCCCACCACCAAATCTTCACGACGCATACTGATTTTATACTGGTAATAACGCTCGTATTCATTCAGGGTGTTGTCGCTGTTGATGTCTTCCATATCCGGTTGTGTCGATGCAGAAGTCGGATACGATTCGGGTGACATTTCGGCGGTTGGTGAGTTCCCTTCCGGACCGTTAAAATTTTTATAGCGTTCAAGAATGGTCAGTTTTTCCTGATCGTAATCAGAACCACGGAAATAATGGTAATCATCTCCTGAAGGGTCTTTCTCAACTTTCGCGAAGGCGTCCTGATTCAAAATATTTTTAAGGGTTTCCAGATACGGCTGATTGAATGTCCGCTCGTCGTCGTCGTTCATTCCATCAAAACCAATATCCTGGTAACTCCGGCTGGTCACATTGTTATCGAATTCGCGAACCAGAGACTGCTGACTGGATACCCGCCCCCAGATCGTGGTGTCGACATTGGTCAGTTCAGCATTCACAGGCAACCCGTTTTCAAATGACTTCCGTGAATCCTTCAGTACATCTTCCGAAACATCACCGAGGTTGAAATACAAATCACCTCCTTTATTCTGTCCAAGTGAATCGTTTACAAACGGATCCATCATCCAGAATTCAATATACTCGATGTTTGCGGCTTCAAAATCACTGGTCTCGATCCGGCGCATGATTCCTCCCCAGCGTGATTCCGGATCACGAAGGGTTCCATCCGGATTTACCCCCTGGGAATAGGTTCCGCCCTGTGCATCGAAATTGTAAGGCCCTCTTTCTTCCGGATAAAAGGCCAGGTCGAAAACCGGAATATTGGTTGGCATTCCCACCGGTGTTTCACGGTCAGGAAAAATTTCTTTCTCAAAAACTTCACGAACCAGCTGATCCGACTGATAATCACTGCCAGGCTCCTTGATGTAATCCGGTGTTTGTGAATTATTCCGGAGAAACAGCGGATCGATGATGTACCAGGCCAGTTTGGCACGGTTATACCCATAAGCCCGGTCGTCGTTGGTTTCAGCTTCAGGAAATATATTTTGCTTTTGCGGCGTACTGGCCAAAACCCAGGAAGAACGATTCTTCAGGTCCATGGAAGTTTTAGTGGCTTCAAAGTCGTCGATGTAAGCTGTTCCGGTTTTTTTGATGATGTTGGAATGACCGGGAACCAGTTGAGCAAACTCGCCGTCGAACGAAATGGACGATAACTCTTTGGTTGAATAAAAAGGAAGCTTATCGACTATTTTGGTCAATAACTGCGACTGGTTTGAGTACGACATATCCAGTCCGAGCATGGTATTCGAAATCGGATCGTCGCCATAACTTACTTTCTGGGTCAAAGGCCGTTCCTGCATGTGCAAAACGGTAGCCCCCAGATTAAACCGGTCGCTGAACGCATAATTGGCATGGGCGCCAAGCATTGTTTTTCGCTGCATGCTGAACAGGTCCTGACTCTCGGTAGAAACCTGAAGCGGGGTGCCGGATTCGAGCAATCCCTGGTTGATCACTTTTACAATTCCGGAGGCATAATCGACGGTATAATCGACATTTTCGACCAGCGCCCGGCCACCCGAAGAAACTTTTACCGAACCGCGCGCCAGGTTTTGCGATCCAACCATAATTTCGGAACTGGAAGAACCTTTGTACGAACCTTTCAGCTTAAACTTGTTGTGCTCGGCATCCTGTTCGGCGACAGTCCTGGTGTCATTGTAAAGTGTTGAATAAACGTATTTTTTTATCTGTGTTTCATCAATAATTGAATCGGCAAGATTTTTTCCAAATGGTTCCAACACAGGGAAAATGATCTTACCTGAAGACGAACTGACAGTAATTCCTTCGACATAATCGAACACCCCATCTCGCTGAAGATCAAGCTGTGAATTCAGGTTGTCGAGATTCATCACATTCAGCAAAACATGACCTTCAAGCCTGCTGCCAGGAAGATAATTGATGTAAGTTCCTGTCTCATCGTTCTGATACATGATGTCGAAAACAAATTCGTCCTTGGTAAGCTGGTATGCATTCAGGTCATAAATGTTTTTCATCATCAGCTTCCAGGTCGGAATCTGTGGTGACAGATTGGTTCCTTTCAGCAGTTTCAGCACCAGCGTTTGAGGAGCATCAATTCCATCGGTCGAAAATTCACCCACCTGATAGGTTTTTCCATTGGCCGTATAATTGAAGGCAACAGCAAGAATTTCATCCGAATTTAATGCCGAACGTAAAGAGATAAACCCAAGGTTCAGATTAATGGTATATTCTGATTCATTCAGCAAACGGGCCGATTCGATCTTCTCATAATCCTGACCGCCTACAAAATTGGCTGCATTCAGCGGTGCCAGAGTTTTGTTGATGATTTCACTTTGACGGATTCCGCCGTAAGTCGTTTTCATTTCTCCATATAAACCGTTTGCCTCGTTGAAAGGATAGATAGATTCGGGATACTGATAACCCGATTTTTCCTGAAAAGCACCCAGTTTATTGTAGATATTCGGACTGTGTTCGCCCAAATCCATGAATCCCAAAATGGTACGTGCTTCCTTAAAATTGCTTGATTTATTGGTTACCCAAACTTCTATTTTATTGATGGTGATGGAAGAACGGACAATTGGCAAAGTGCTGAGCGCTTCATCATAATGATCGCGGAAATACTGGGCCAGGAAAAAGTGGCGGTTGGCATCGTAATTCGAAGCCGGTATTTCGAATGTTTTTTTCTGGGCTCCTCCTTCTGATTCCACAACCTGAGTTTCGCCTTTGTGCTGCGAAAAAATGGTGGTCAGGTTTAATTTTCCGAACTGCATTTCGGTTTTTACCCCGAACAGGTTCGATCCGCCGGTAATCAGCGAACCATTCAACGGAAGCGAAACATTACCGGCTTCAATCTTTTTCACAATCTGGTCTTCGTCGCCGGTGTAGCCCAGGTTCATTTTATTCTCGTAATCGAACGTCGCTTCAGTATTGTAGTTGACGCGCATTTCCATACGGTCGCCAATCTTCCCCATCACGTTCATCTGTATTTTCTGATCGAAATCGAAGGTCGGAACTTTTCTCAGTCGCTCCGGAATGGTTGGGTTTTGGGTTTCATTCATCTGGTAGCCGAAACTCACTTCGACATAACCCTGGGGCCGGATGTCGATGGTATTGCTTCCGAAAATTTTATTGAATGCTTCGCCGCCGACTGTCAGCCGGGGTATCAGGCCACCTTTGTCTTCAAGGCTTTTGATGTGGGTTTGGCTGCGCCAGTAATTCTGAACAGACTGTTCGAAATCGTATTTCTGGAACTCCTTTTTGGTCATTGTTTTGGGTA
>JBASYJ010000161.1:0-4375 GCA_049277435.1 Prolixibacteraceae bacterium | reverse complement strand
GTTGTATATACGGGAATAGCATGAGTTCTTCTTTCTGCATGTGCATGATTAGGGCTCCTGCAGAATCATTAAAAAGATCTCTAATGACAAAAAGTTCACGGTGGTGTTCTCCATGCACTTCACAGATTTTTTCGAGGTTCTTTTTTAGGATTGGAATACTCTCATGCACATACGCATGATGCCTTTTAACAATATAGTCAGTCAGTTCCTTTAACGAAAGGTTATTGATATATTCAGAATCAGGATCTTTTTGAGCAACGACAGTTTCCAGCTGTTTGATGAGCTGATCCGCACCAACTCCTGCTTCTTTACAGGCATCAGAAATAGGTTTATCCCCTCCGCAACAATAATCGATATTATTTGCATGAAAGATTGTAGCAGTCTTAAAATTTAATCTTACTACCTCTTTTACCATTGTATTTGATGTAATATTCATAGCACTAATCATTAAGTTTCAATTAGCAAAGGTAAAAATATTTTCTATAAAAAGATATGTGTGTCTTTTTATATCTTATTTTAATTACTTTTACAAAGTCAAACAATAAAAAATCGTATTAAAAATGATAACACATAACTTAGGGTATCCGCGGATTGGGAATAACCGGGAACTTAAAAAAGCGGTAGAGGGATATTGGGCCGGAAGGATCAGTTATGAACAGCTAATGCAGATTAGTTCAACAATTAAGCAGAAAAACTGGTTGACACAAAAGGAATTGGGCATTGATTTGATTCCATCCAACGATTTCTCGCTTTATGACCATGTTCTGGATTTATCGTTTGCGATTAGCGCAATTCCTGATCGTTATGCACAACTTCCCCGCAATTCGGATCAATCGAAACTGGATCTTTACTTTGCAATGGCAAGAGGTTACCAGAATGGGGTAACTGATATTACAGCCATGGAAATGACCAAATGGTTTGATACAAACTATCATTATATCGTACCCGAATTTTACAAGAATCAAAAGTTCTGGTTGTCGAATTTTAAATTGATTGATGAATTTCAGGAAGCAAAGAAATTGGGTATAATTACAAAACCTGTTATTCTTGGACCTGTTTCCTTTTTACTGCTTGGTAAAGAAAAGGAGGAAGGGTTCGACCGGATTGATTTATTGGCGAATCTCCTTGAGCCCTATTTCGAAATGATTTCACTGCTAGTGGATAATGGTGTGGAATGGATTCAATTTGATGAACCTTTTTTGGCCTTGGATTTAACTCCGGAACAAAAGGGAGCCTTCAAGGTTGCATATTCACTAATCAGGAAAAATTTCCCTTCCGTCAAATTTTTACTTTCCGTATATTTTGGAGGATTGTCTGATAATGCGGAGTTGGTTGCCGGCTTGCCAGTGGATGCCATTCATCTTGATTTGGTGAGAGATCCGGCACAACTTGAGATCATGATGAATCTGGTTCCCTGCGAAATGAAATTATCGCTTGGGCTAGTGGATGGACGAAATATCTGGAAAAATGATTTAACGAATTCTTTAAATCTTATTGCTAAAACCGTTGAAAAAATTGGAGAAGAGCGGGTGATGATAGCCCCATCCTGTTCTTTGTTACACGTTCCCTGTGACTTGGAATTGGAAACTAATGAGGAAGTCTTGTCGCCTGAAATTAAACAATGGCTTGCTTTTGCGAAGCAGAAACTTGAGGAGGTCGCTGTTTTACACCAATTGTCGAAACCTAAAGAAAACAGAACAACAATACAACTTTTTAAAGAGAACCGGGAAGCCATTCAAAGCAGAAGAACATCCGGTTTGATTCACAATGACTTGGTTAAAGAGCGCATTGACTTCATAGAACAATTTGAAGGAATGAAAAGGCCGCCCTTTCCACTTCGGAAAAAAGCACAGCAAAAACGTTTCGAGTTGCCGCCCTTTCCAACTACAACAATTGGTTCATTTCCGCAGACTGCGGATGTTAGAAGTTGGCGGGCAAAGCTGAAAAAAAATGAACTTTCAAGCGATGAATATAATCGGCTTATTCAGGGTGAAATTGAAAAAGCGGTTCGCTGGCAGGAAGAAATTGGCCTTGATGTATTGGTGCACGGTGAATTCGAGCGAAATGATATGGTCGAATATTTTGGAGAGATGCTGGATGGTTTTGTATTCAGCAAAAATGGTTGGGTTCAGAGTTATGGTTCGCGTTGCGTAAAACCTCCCATTATTTTTGGCGATGTTCAGCGACCAAATCCAATGACTATTGACTGGATTACTTACGCACAATCACTCACTTCGAAGCCTGTTAAAGGAATGTTGACCGGACCGGTTACAATTTTGAAATGGTCGTTTGTTAGGGATGATCAGCCTCTTTCTGTTACATGTAACCAAATAGCACTGGCTATCAGGGACGAAGTTCTTGATTTGGAAAAGGCAAATATCAACATTATTCAGATTGATGAACCGGCACTCAGAGAAGGGTTGCCACTTCGAAAAAGCGATTGGAAAACGTATCTCGATTGGGCCGTAAATGCATTTCGGCTTTCGTATGCCGGAGTGAAGGACAAGACTCAAATTCATACGCACATGTGTTATTCTGAGTTTAATGACATCATTGACAGTATTACATCCCTGGATGCCGATGTTATTACCATTGAATGCTCCAGATCACAAATGGAACTTCTGGATGTTTTTGGAGAATATAAATATCCAAACGATATTGGCCCTGGCGTGTATGATATACATTCTCCGCGTGTTCCTACCGATACAGAAATGGTCGATTTGCTGAAAAAAGCAGCCGCCGTTATTCCAAAGGAAAACATTTGGGTTAATCCGGATTGCGGACTGAAGACGCGAAAATGGGAAGAAACGAAAAAAGCATTGATTAAAATGGTCGCGGCTGCCAAAACTGTCAGGGAGGGTTATCTGTTATAATAGTTTGGTATATGATTAAGCCTTCTGCTTTAATCGAATTAATAAATATGGATTAATTTGACCAGACATGCAAAATTATTTTGATAAGCAATTTGAGCTTAGGTATTTTGAAATGAACAAATTCGGGGAGGCTTCATCTACAACCATTTTAACTTTACTTGAAGAAACTGCTGCTGATCATTGTTATTCAATAAATCACGGTTTGTATGAACTTGAAGCTCAAAATATCGGATGGGTCTTACTTTCCGGGGTGATGGAAATGGATCTCTATCCTAAATATAAAGAAAAAATTATCATTAGAACATGGTTGTCAAGCTATTCCACAATTAAAGGAATCAGAGAAAATCTTATTTATAATGAACAAGGCAACATTATTGGAAGAGCCAAAGGACTGTGGGTATTCTTTGATATTAACAGGAGAAGACCTATTCAAATATTCGATGATATAAAAGATAATTGGGGAAGCTATCATGAAGAATGTATACTTCACGATATTTCGAAGAAAATTGAGGCAATTGATTCAGGAAAATATGCCAGCGAATTTAGAATAAATCGATTCGATGTTGATACGAATCTGCATGTAAACAATATCAGATATTTGCAATGGATGATAGAGTCTATCCCAAAAGATATTACAGACAATTATGATTTAAGTTATATAGATGGGCGCTTTATTGCAGAAGCTCATTACGGTGACACAATCTTGTCTTATTCAGAGATTGATGTTAATAGCCATTCTTTTTCTCATACCATAAAAACACAAAGTAACAATAAAGATTGTGCCACCGCAAAAACGAAATGGAAGGAAAGAATAAAATAGACTGAAAGCACATGTTTATTATGTGATTCATTCTTCAAACTTTGTTTATTCAAGTCTGATATCGGGATAATTCAAGCATCAATTATAAAGTGTTTAGTTAAAAACGAATAGAAAAGATTAATACGTGATGGATGATTTTCTTGCCGCAAGGCTACAAATGACTGTTTCTTTTGTGTTTCACATTGTATTTGCCTGCATCGGAATGACTATGCCCTGGCTAATGTTTGTAGCCGAACTAAAATGGATAAAAACCGGCAGGAAGTTTTATCTGGATCTGTCGAAAGCATGGGCCAGGGGAGTCGCCATTTTTTTTGCTGTCGGAGCCGTTTCAGGAACGGTGCTATCGTTCGAACTTGGTCTGCTATGGCCAAAATTCATGGAACACGCCGGTGCCATAATTGGGATGCCCTTTTCGTGGGAGGGAACGGCTTTTTTCCTCGAAGCAATTGCTTTGGGAGTTTTCCTTTATGGTCGGGATCGGGTAAATAAACGAGTGCATCTGATCTCAGGTCTTCTGGTTGGAATTGCAGGAGTTGTGTCTGGTATATTTGTGGTGGCGGCAAACTCATGGATGAACAGTCCCTCCGGATTTGATTGGGTGAATGGTCAGGCAATCAACATTGATCCGATGAAAGCCATGTTTAACAAGGCATGGTTTCAGCAGGCGCTGCACATGACCATT
>JBASYJ010000160.1:0-3108 GCA_049277435.1 Prolixibacteraceae bacterium | reverse complement strand
AATTTTGAAGCTTATTTATTTGTCATCCCGAATTTATTTCGGGATCTAATCCTTATTATGCTGACAGATCCTGAAACAAGTTCAGGATGACTGATAATCAGTTCTGGTTATCAACCACAACCGGTTGCTTTTCCGGAGCAGGCGGAGCCGCATTTGAAAACATCGGCCTTTTTCACGGTGCGCAATTCCTTACCTTTATATATAGCGTCCAATCCTTCGTCAATCAAACCAGTCATTTCCACGATACGGATTCCGGTGCGGCCAATCGTTGCCGAAGGACTTGGCCCAATTCCACCAACCAACAGTGCACGACAATCGCTTAAAAGCTCTGCCAGTTTTTCCCAGCGTTTATTTCCTGTTCCTGAAGGTGGTGTGTCCCGTTTTTCAATCATCCGGTAGCCATTGTGCGTTTCGCGGAAAATATATACGTTATCCGCTTCTCCCAAATGCTGGTTTACCAATAAGCCTTCATGACTGGCCACAGCTACAAACGGGCGGCTCTCATCGTTGTCAACCGAAAGATTGATCACTTCAGACATGATTTTCTTAGCTTCGGTATCGTCCTGACCCAGCAAACCAACTGCATCGGCACGACAGCGGGCACAATGGGTCATTGGTTTCAGGTGTTTGGCAATCTTCAGGCGGATTTCGCGCATGGTGAGCATATCCGGTTCTGTCAGATTTTCGTATGGCGTATCTGCAACCGGAAATAACGGAATGGCATTCATCAGTTCGGCCCCGAGTTCCTTTGCTTTTTCAGCAACACTTTCAATACTATGATCGTTGGCTCCCGGGATGACAATGGTATTGATCTTTACTGTGACCCCTTTTTCGCGCAATAAACTGATGGCAAGCAACTGTTTTTCGAGCAACAATTCGGCGGCAGCTTTTCCAACGTATCCCCTGTTTTCGAAACGTGCCCATTTATATATGTCTTTGGTCACCCCGGTATCGAGCGAATTCATGGTAATGGTAACATGACTCACTCCAAGTTCTGCAATTTCGTCAACATAGGGAGCCACATTTAATCCGTTGGATGAAAGACAAAGAATCATTTCGGGAAACTCATTGCGAATTAAACGCAAAGTAGTCATCGTTTCAACCGGATTAGCGAACGGATCGCCAGGTCCGGCAATACCGACAACAGATAAATTCGGCATTTTTTCTTTCAGCTTGATCATGTATGCCAAAGCCTGTTCCGGAGAAAGAACTTCGCTGGTAACGCCGGGGCGGCTCTCGTTCACGCAATCGTAATCGCGTTTGCAATAATTACACTGAATGTTGCATTTGGGTGCAACGGGCAGATGAACCCTTCCATATTTACCTTTCGCTTCGATGTTGAAGCACGGATGTTTTTCGAGATCTATCATATCGTTTGAGTTTTTGTTTCATTTTTTTATTGGCGTTCGCTATTCCGTCCGAAATCAGGGAAAGCCATTTTCAACACATTTCCACGGACGGTATTCGCCTTACTTTTCGTCCCCCGGGGTGGCGTTTGTTCCTCACTTACCCCGGGCTTTTGATATTCTACCCTTTAAGGGTAAAAGCCATTTGATTTCAGTATTTTATTTGAACGATAATTCTTTAGTGAGCGGGTGACTTAAAGTCACCCGCTCACTATGTATCCTTACATATATTTATAGCCAACTTCCGATTTATCCTGTTTGTAGCCGATCAGCTCGTTTACAATCCGGTCGAACAGTTCCTGTGTTCCGGTGTAGCCGAGGTGTTTGATACGCTGTCCGCCAATCCGGTCGTGAATTGGGAAACCGCAACGAACAATCGGGATGTTCAATTCGCGGGCTATGTAATAAGCCTTGCTGTTCCCGATCAGGATATCGGGTTTATTTTCGTTGCACCATTCGTGAATCAGTTCGTAATCCCAACCATTTTTTACCAAAATCGAATCGGTGTTTTCCGGACAATATTTTTTGATTTCTTCTTCCAGACGGTAACTTTCGCCGCCGGTAGCAGCCAAAGCCACTTCAATTCCTATTTCGTTCAGGAAAGCTGACATGCCTACCACAAAATCTTCTTCTCCATAAACTACGGCCCGTTTACCAAAAGCATATTTATGACCATCGACATATGAGTCAATCAGGCGGCCACGTTCTTTCCGGTATTTCTCCGGAACAGGTTTTCCTGAAATCAGGCTTAAGGTTTCGAAAAAGGCATCAGATGAACTGACTCCGGTTGGGAATGGCATCCGGTGATTTTTAACACCGAATTTTTCTTCGAGATATTCGCCGGCGGTGGTTAAGTTTGAAGCATTTTTTACCCTTCCGGATAAACTTCCTTTATTAATAATGGTACCAAACTCGATGGACCCGCGTGCCGAACCACATTTTTTAACCAGTTCAATCGGTGTTCCGCCATCAGGAATGCGTTTGTACGAATCCCAGATTGGGTTATCGAGGGTTTCAGAGAAATCAGGTAATAATATATAGTCAATCCCGAAATCTTCGAGAATGGTTTTAACCAGGCGTAAATCTTCCGGAGAAACAAATCCCGGGAAAATATTGATGTGCTCGCCTTTTTCACCGGCTTCGGCCATCGATTTAACAATTCCGGTGATCGCTTCATGGAATCCGTCGATGTGCGAACCCTGGTAACTTGGTGTGGAGGCTGTAACAAACTCCGGAAGTTGTGCATCTCCTGAAAGTTCTTTGTATGTGCGGATGTATTGTTTTACATCGTCGCCGATGGTTTCACTCAGGCAGGTTGTGGTGATTCCTATAACTTCGGGCTGATACTGACTGATTACGTTTCCGATTGCTGCGTGGCAGTTGGCGCCTCCGCCAAAAATGGTTGCTTCTTCGCTAAAATTTGAAGAGGCGATATCGACCGGTTCTTTGTAATGGCTGATCAGGTAGCGGCGGATGTACGTGGCACAGCCCTGACCGCCATGAATAATAGGGACGCATCCGCGAATGCCTTTAAAGGCAACACTGGCCCCAAGCGGGGCGCAAAGTTTGCAGGCATTGCGGGTAGACACAGCCCCCCCCAGCCCCCCCGAATGGGGGGAGAAAGAACCGGGATGCGTAGAATTATCTTTTGAAATTGGCTTTCCCATGATTAATGTTTTAAATGTTCCGAACCTTCATTACC
>JBASYJ010000159.1:0-17499 GCA_049277435.1 Prolixibacteraceae bacterium | reverse complement strand
CTTTTATCCTCGCAGGCTTTCTGCAGCTTAAAGGTCAGGAATTTCCATGGTCGTTACAGTACATTACTAACATGCAAACCATCAATCCGGCTTATGTTGGAATCTGGGATAAATCCACTTTGCTGGTTTCGACAAAAACAAACTGGATCGGCATCAGCGGGGCGCCCCTGGCTCAATATGTCAATTATTCCACCCCGTTCATTGAACAGAAAAGTGGTCTGGGAGTCAGTCTGCAGCGTTTAAACTTAGGTCAGGAAAAACAACTTTACCTGACGGGCGATTATTCTTACCGTCTGCGTTTTGATATGAAACATTACCTGCAAATTGGACTACGGGCCGGAATCGTCAATTACGACAATAACCTGAAGGATTATCAACCTTATCCGGATTATATTCCTGATCCGAACACAGTTGTCGATGTAAAATTGCACAACATGACTGTTTTTGGAATTGGCGCCGTATTTTTCAGCGAAAATTATTATTTGAGCCTTTCGGTGCCCCAGATTATCAGCAATACCTTTAAGGCGAATCTGGAAAATTATGCCACATCGACCAGGTACAAAACAATGTATTTAAGCAGTGCTTACGTTTTCGGTTCAGCGGGGAATGTGCGGTTCCGGCCCAATTTTCTGGTTGCCGTTACTTCAGGATACTCCAGCTATGCCGATTTTGCTTCAATCGTGTACCTTCCTTCCAATCTTCAGTTTGGGATTAATGTCCGGACCACGGGCCAGGTTTGTTTTTTCGGCCAGTTAACTGTTCTGGACCGAATCCGGGTCGGATATGCGATGGATTATTCGGCCACATCCGATATCCGGAAATTTCAGCTGGGTACCCATGAAATTATGATCGGATACGATTTCAACATCTACAAAAGGAAATCCCTGAGATTGTCATTCTTTTAGTTCTCCGGATGCGATTATCCCGTTTACAGGAACTACACAAAAGCCGCTGCAAATTCTTTGTTTACAGCGGCTTTTGTTAAAGTAATTAGATTTTTTAATGTCGTGTTATTTTACCCCAAATTACTGAAGGATAATGTCATATAGTTAAAGGAACGTGCATATTTTAAATATCCTGAAAGGATATTATTTTAATAACCGTGGGTGGTAACCTACGCAAAGAATAGCGTAAAAACACAACCCTGAAAGGGTTCAACCCTTTCAGGGTTCTTGAATTGAGCGTATTCTCCTCCTCCGGTTTGCACCGGAGGTTATTCAGATTCAAGCCCTTCGGGCTTAACTAAATGACATTGCCCAAAAGGGGCTTATGCTGAAAGTATCGGAAACACTTGTAGTACCCCTTATTCAAATCGAAGCCAATCCAGTTCAGCTGAATTTTCATCTTTCAGCACCAAAACCAGATGATGAATTCCGGATTGATATCCGGATACTTTCGTTTTTACCGTATTCCAGCTTTCTCCTTTCGGAACTTTAACTTCAGCGATCAAAGGCCCGTCAGCTTTATCCAGCCTGATCTGAACAGTACTTCCGGATTTCGAAAAGGCATTCACCCGAATCGATTTCAACTTCTTTTTTCCAAAGTCAACCGAATTGTATTGAACCCAGGCATTTTTACTACTGAGTATTGTTTTCCAGCCCCTGAAGGTATTTGCCGAATCCAGAAATGCAACGGATGTTCCGGTTTCGCTGATGTTGCTGTACCGGTCGATTTCGATTTTTTGTGTTGCGCTGGATAACCCAACCCCACGTAAAGTGGGTACAACTTTCCGGATGGTACCGTCAGGATTGAAGAACAGACTGTCGGCACAAATCGACCGGTTTTTATCGAATTTGGGAGAATAGGCATCCTGATGATAGAACAAGTACCATTGTCCGCGGTATTCAACCATCGACTGATGATTGGTCCAGCAGTTCATTGGCGATTCGTCCATCACCACTCCGGTCATTTTAAAAGGTCCCATTGGATTGTCGCCAATCGCATATTCCAGTCGTTCAATTTTGTTCTCAACGTGTGGAATCGTCAGGTAATACATTCCATTCCGTTCGAACATAAACGGTCCTTCTTTCAGGCCTTTCTCCGGAAGGTTTGCGATTACCATGGGTTCCGAGGCCAGTTCGGTCATGTTGTCTTTCAGTTTTGCCATTGAAATATTTCCCTGCGCCCAGTACAAATAAGCCTGGCCGTCTTTGTCGATAAATACGTTTGGATCGATGCCATTCACTCCTTTAATTGGCTCCGGAAGCGGAAGGTAAGGTCCTTCAGGCTTATCTGCAATGGCGACACCGATGCCAAAACCTTTTCTTCCGTTTGCATCAGCAATGTTTTTGTTTGCCGGAAAGTAGAAATAGTATTTTCCGTTTCGCTCCACACAATCGGGCGCCCACATGCTGTACGAAGTTGAATCGACCCAGGGAACTTTGTTCTGGCTTACAATCATGCCGTGATCGGTCCAGTCAGTCAGGTTTGCAGAAGAAAAGACATGATAGTCAGCCATGCAGAACCAGTTTTTTCTTCCCGGCTTTTCAGGTGGAGTGGGTATGTCGTGCGAGGGAAAAACATAGACTTTGTCCTTGAAAACCCGTGCCGTTGGATCGGCAGAAAACTGATCGCGAACAATTGGATTTTGAGCAGACATGCCATTCGTGGCAAACAAAGCCAGACCCATCAGGAATGATTTATAAATTTTCATGTTTATCTTATTATTTGGTTTCTTTCGCTAATTCTTCAACTGCATTCGCCAGGAAAACATACCAGGCACCCCCATCGATGATGCATTCGTTTTCGCCCCAGAGGAAGGGCCAGTCATCCTTATTTTCGAGATAGTCTGGTTTCAGCAAGATCAAACCGGGAACAACACCTCCCGCAATAACTGTAAAATCGGCCCGGTTATTTCCATAAGCCGTTTTTTTTGAACGTGTTCCAATTGCATTTACAAACGACAAATTGGAATACGGGTGACATCCAAAAATATAATTAAGACCCTGATAAACATATTCAGAACTAATCATTTCAGGATAAGCTTTGTGTACAAAATAATTGGTTATCGACCAATTGATCGCATGTGAACTACCGCCCCAACTACTGGTTATGACAGGCACTCCGTAAGGATTATCCTTTACGCTATTATCTATTTTTTCCTTGTATTTCAAAACATAGTCTTTTAACCGGGCTTTGTATGCCGCATCCATGTATGGGATAGCAAGAAGCGCCTGATTAAAGCTACTTCTACCTCCAAAACCGTTAAAGTAGCCTGAATTTCTTCCGGTTCCTTCAGACATTCGGTCAAGAATCGGCCATATTTGTTCCAGGTATCTATCGGCATATTTTTTCTCTTTTGTGGTAATGTAAAGTTGAAGCACTGCAAATACATCACCTCCCCGACCCATCATTGCAAACGGGCTGTTAGTGTTCTGAGTTTTTTTGCTTGCTTCGTCAGCCTCTTCCACAAGTCTTTTAGCTATTGCCAAACTCTTTTTAGAAAGTTCGTTGTTATACCCTTTAAGGGCGCGGCTTGCCGAAGCCAAAGTAGCGGCGGTTTGGTAATCTAAAAATGAGCTCCTATTGGTAAAAGCCCAACGATCATCCATCGTTCCGCTTGTTAATCCATCCGTTTCGTAAGATGCTAAATTTGGATTATAAGGAAGATTATCGGTTTCAGTCATGGCATCTCCCAGATGATGGTATTGGTGAAGGTTTGGAACGATAATTCCACGAACCGGATGACCAATATTTTCGCATTGTGCTACCAGATTTAGAGTACCGTGTTCAATTTGTTGCAGAATATCCGGTTTACCATCGGGGCGATGAATATCGACATATCGTGTTTTCTGGTCGATATAGGTTTCATCCCGGTCAACTTTAAAGTTCTCCCATGATTCGACAAAACTTGAAATGACGCTGTTGTGCGAACCAGTCTGAATGTCGAAGTCGCCGGCATCGAACCAGCCACCAACAGCCATATTCGGAATACGTTCCAGAGGTTTGTATTTGGTATCGGTGGTGGGTCCCTGGCGGTAACCATCGAAATGCTGCCAGTTAACAGGCGCCTGAAGACAATCGTCCTTATAAGGTTCTCCATGCCAAATGCGATAAGCCTCATTAACCTGCATGTGGTCCATCTGCACCGGGAACCAAACATCCATTGTTGGTTGCCAGATATGGTTATAAACATCAGAACCGATGACGAACATGTTTGTCTTTTGATCGCCGTATTGGATATAGTAAACACCTGGCTCTTTTACTGAACTAAAATCAAACTTTGCGTAGTTGTAACGCAGGAATTTTCCCCAAAGCGAAACATCTCCCTTGAATTTTTCAGCGGATTTACCATCTGAATTCACCTGAAAAACGGATGCAACTTTTAAGGGAGGATCATTTTGATCCAGTTCGATAACGGCCACTTTTTCTTGTGTTGGAATATAGCCCACCTGTGAAAATCCAATCACCGGTTCGCGTTTCCAGTTTGGGATTGCATGAGGTTCGACATACCAGGTCAGCACTTTTCCGGTTTTATTGGCCGGAAGTAAACTGCGTACAACAAACCATCCGTTTTGTGCCAGGTTACGACCGTCAAACAACATTAAATCCGCATCATCAGCCTGAATTTTTACCATTTGCTCCGGATCTTCAGGAGCAAATATGAAAGTTTTGCCTTTTACAATAGGAAATGGTATAATAAATTCGCCTTTCCCCCGATCGTCGAAAGTGGTATGCCCGCCAAACTGGGTTATTTTTTTACTGATTGGTTCAATCATTGTATTGCCGGCCGGGTACTTTGGAAATATTCCCGGTTTCCCGTCAACCAGATAGGTTTTCTCAAAATATGCTGAGGGTAAAAACTCCAGGTTGAAACCTGCAATTCCTTCAAGCTCTTTGGGTAGTACTTTATCTAAAAAGACATTGATTTCAAATCCATTAGCTTTTGGAGTAAGGCTGATTCGGGAGTTAAAACTCAAGTCTTTGTATGTTAACTCAACACTGATTGTATTGGTTGCCTGATCGACTTTTCGATCGACAACCGATGGAATCTGATCCCATTGTTCCGGAGTGTTTTGTAATCTGACTGCGCCACCGGTAGATGTTCTGACCCCATGATGGATGATTTCGATTCCGGCAGTTTTTTCATCGAAAAACATTCCGTTGAATTGGTCGCTAAAAACGAACACATTGACTCCCCTGGTTTCAAAATATTCAAGGTCGTTCAACTGGAGTGTCTGGCTGTTGCATTCGGCTGAAATCAGGCTTAAAAAAAATGTTGTAAAAAGAAACGTACGCAATATTCCAGGTGATTTTGTAAGCGGTGAAATGCGTTGCTTCTTAAATAACGTAAAACTGTATTTATATCTAATTTTCATTTTTACTCTTTATAGGTTATTGTTGGTTTGGTTTGTTTGCTCTGCCTTGTTTGTAATAAATATTTTCTCAATCGGTATTGTACAACAACTATTTAGTTTAAAATTAGTACTCCGCAGTTTTCAGGAATTGTAAGTTCAATTTCCTGATTTTTGCTCAGTTTAACTGTTGTTACTTTACCATTTCCCTGGTCATCATCGCTATAAAGTTTGATCTCCTTTCCTCCCTGAATCATCGGTAACTTTACCTTGATTTTTACAGTTTCTTTTTGCGCATTGACACCGGCAACATACCATTTATCGCCTTTTCGTCGGGCGATAACCACATACTTTCCGGGGTATCCGTCGATAAATCGAACCTCATCCCAGGTTGTCGGAACTTCTTTCATAAAGCTGATTGCCCATTTGGGTGCATCGGTAAGATTGTTTGGTGCCAGGGCAAAGTGCTGAACAGCGCTCTGAAACATGACTGCAGTCGCCAGCGCAAAAACATCGGAAGTCAATCGTTTCGAACCCCGGTTTGGCGTATTGTTGGCATTGTAAAACTTATTCAGTGCACTACCGCCAAAATCCATGCTTCCGACTGCATTGCGGATAAACGGGTGAAGACAGGCGTTGAATGCTTCGTTGTCGCAGCTTTTTTGTGAGAAATGCAGGTTCTCGCTTGCCAGTATTGCTTCACTTGCTGCATAATTGGGGTACATTCGTTCCCACCCACGGGGAAGCGTGCATCCGTGGAAAATCACAAGTAATTCAAAATCATTGGCATCGTACAAAATATCTTCGTACAATTTCATGGTCATTTGTTTGTCGCCTCCGAAAAAGTCAACTTTAATACCACGTACCCCGATGCTTTTCATCCAGGCCATTTCTTTTCTTCGGGTAATCGGGCTGTCCATAATTCCCCGCGGACCTTGCGGTGCATCGTTCCAGTACCCATTTGAATTATACCATAAAAAAAGCGCTACATTTTTACTTTCCCCATAACGGGCAAGTTCTTCAACTTTATCGCGACCGATTTGGGTATCCCACAAGGCATCGACCAGAATGGATTGGTATCCCATGGCTGCACTAAAATCGATATATTCTTTCTGAACATCATAAACGGTTGCGCCATCCATTTTCATTATCCAACTCCAACTTCCTTTGCCATACTGATATTTATACGTCGTTTCGTAACGAGGCTCAACTACACTGAAAGGAATCGTGGTTTCGACGATCGGGGCCAAAGTTTCGCCAAGGGTGATTGTGCGCCAAGGGGTTTCGCCCGGGGTTGTGATTCCAGGTGACGATGTTCCATTGCCGTTGTTTTCATCCTCCATTGGGTAACCAATCGTGTATAAACCTCCGGCGTGACCAATTAACCGGCTGCCACAATAGCGGCTGTCAACACCTGTTTCCGAAACCAGCACCCAGCCATTGCCATTCACTTTAAACAAACATGGGAATGTATAGCCATTACCCTGGCCGTTTTCGCCCATTGGAGCATCGGCAGTGTAAGGAATTTCGTAGCTTGGCATGGTTCGGGCAAAACCTACCATGGCTTTACTTTGGGCGGTGAGGAAAGTGGTGGTCCCTTCAGGAAAAACAAACCCGGTGGCCTCCTGATCCACAACACATGAAAAACTTCTGCGTTGTGAATAAACCTTGTATTTAAAGGCTACATCGTTGTTGCTGACACGAAACACCACATCGAAAACAGGTTTATCGTCTTTTAAAAACGAAAATACCGTTTCATTAGCCATGTAATGCACTTTACTTTGTTTGATGTTGGGCAATTCGTATGATTCATCTATCTTCTTTGATAAAGTTGAATCTTTTAGCGACAAACTTTGAGTAAAGTCGCCGATATTGGTTTTCAGACCCAGTGGCGATTGTTGAAGAAACAGTTTTCCGTTCAACATTACACTGTAGGTTGGGATACCGTTTTCTGCCGCCACACTTACAACAAGTTTTCCATCAGGACTCGTTACCTGTTTTTCTGCGGCAGTTACAAAACCAATCGCAAAAAGAAAAAGACTGAATAATAAACTGATTTTCATTGCAGGATTAATTTGAATCTAAATTATTTGAATCTGAAATCTGGTCATTAATATGGAACCAATCGAAATCGGCAAAACCACCGGGATTTTTAGTAGCGTAGTTGAATAAACCAAACCGATAACCCATAAAGTGCTCCATCAACGTGTATTCCATTTTCAGTTCACCGCCAATCACAGTCCAGGTTTTTCCATCCATACTATAGAAAAACCTGGCAACATCTTTCCTGTCGCGGAAATCGCATTCTATTTTCAGGTAAACTTTGTTCTGTGACAAGGACACGCTTTGCAATTCGGTAGGTTTATCGGTTTTGTTGCTTACCATGAAAACGTATTTTTGCCCATCGACAATTTTAACACCCACCTGTCCAAACTTTCTCTGGAAGGCAGTTAAACCGGCAAAATCGCCTTCTTTCATATTTGAAGCATCGAGCATGGTAATTCCTGAACAAACCGGCCCGAAAGTGCGTTGGGTCAAGGTGTTCCTCGATTTTAAAAAAAGCGAATCGACACGACCTGTTTTGAGGCGTAAAAACCCCTTGCGTTCGGTAACCGACCACAATGAATTGTCGGGATTGTGGTTCCACTGCCAAACCAGTGGTAAGGCTGGTTCACCTTTTTTGCGGTTGAACTCATCTGAATTTACAATTCCGGGAAGCAGGCTTTTGTTTGCCGGTAAATCAAGCGTTTCCGGAACTTTTCCATCAACCCCGATTACCGGCCATCCATCTTCCCATTTCATTGGAACGAGATACGGAATTCGTCCTACCGATCCATGATCCTGAAATAAATAGGCAAACCAACGCCCATCCGGGGTGTCAATTATTCCTCCTTGTGCAACACCTTTATCCTGAAGGGCAATTCGGCCTTCCCAGGGCCCCATAAGATTATCAGCACGGTGAACAAGCACGGTTCGCATACCACCCCTTGGCCAGGAAATATTAAACAGGTAATATTTACCATCGTGCTGAAAAAGCTGTGACCCTTCGGCTTTAAGCATATTGGGTTCCGTTGGGGCACTGGCATTTTCGATAAAAACCTGGTTTAATCCGCCTTCCTTCACACCGGTTAAATCATCGTTCAGTTCAACAATATTCAATCTTCCCCCACCGGTAATCAGGTAGGCATGGCCCTTGTCGAAAATCAGTGTACAATCGTGATAACCCGGTTTGAACTCATTCATTTGCCACTGGCCTTTTTCAATATCGGTGGTTCTGAAAATATAAGTTTTGTCGGTTGTCTGAGCATATGTTGCAATGTAGTAGGTGCCATTGTGGTAACGGAGGCTACTGGCCCAGGTGCCCCTTCCGTAATTGCTTTTTCCGTTTACAAGGCTCAGCGCGTCAACATCTCCCAGCTTTTCATAGGTATAGTTTAGCATTTCCCAATTCACCAAATCTTTCGATTTCATAACAGGAACTCCGGGGCACATATGCATGGTTGTGCTGCTCATATAATATGTATCGCCAACCCGAATCATCGACATATCGGGAACATCGGCATAAATGATCGGGTTATGAGCCCTGGGCGGTTGAGCAAATGAGTTTATATTGAAAAAAAGGGCAGTTGCCAATATCAGCAGAAATGATGCAATTTCTCTTAGTTTTTTCATCGCGGATTAATTAATTGTTTCACTTTTTTTGTCAGATTATTTTTTTTCATAATGTTTTATTTCCCAAATTCTGTGCAAATATCAAAAACCAATTATTTGTCAATCAGCTATTACATCAATTTCAGCATAACTAATATTGTTGTTGTTTTCGGTGTTTTTCAGTGCCCGCAGTTTAATATAGCGCGCAGCTACAGGCTCAAATTGCCTGGTTTGCCACAGCGGGTTGTTTTTAATGTTGGAGAATTCACCTTCGCTGGCTTTTTCCCAGTTTTTACCATCTGTCGAAATATAAAATTCGTAATTGGTAATTATACTGGGTTGCCATGAATTCTGCTCAGGATAGTATTTAAATCCACTCAGTGTTAAATCTTTACCAAGGTCAATTACCAGGTCGGCAGGAAGCTTTGTTTCCCCTCCGTGACGCCATGCTGTCGAAATGTTGCCATCCAGAATCCGATATGCATTTTCATCTTCGGTACTGATAATTTTCCAGTCTTTACGTGGAAGCCCGAAATCGTCAGTTGTTGCCACACTGCTTTTCCCCGAAGAAGGTTCAACCGAAATGGCGCTTACCTTTAACTTCCCTTCAGTTTGAACCGGGCCGTTATATTTTGTCGAATTTTTGGTTGGTTCTGAACCGTCGAGCGTGTAATAAATTTCTGATTCTGCATCTGCGGGAATAATGCTGACTTCTCCCGCCTGATTCCGGATGATGGTTGGTTGAGTCAGGATTTGCGGAGCATTGTAAACCCCGATATTTGAAATCAACGGACAAGCTTTCGAATCGGTTATACTGAGACGAAGTTGTGTGGCTGTAACCGTTGGAAATCGCAGGATTCGTTTATAACCGATGGTTGTGGCTTTGGCAATTTCTTTCCAGTTTCCGTCAACCATTGCTTCAATTGTAAAAGACTTAATGCGCTGTCCCAGGCGGATGTATTCCTGCGCCATGAAACGGTTAAATGTGGTTGGTTTCGCAAAATCAATGGTGAGCGACGCAGTTTTCACCTCATCGTCAGTTGCCCAGTAAGTATCCGTTGTTTCGTCTATTGCTTTCGCCGCTCCGAACTTCCGGCTGTTCCCGCGGGAATTACTGGCTTCCGCCTTTGCATCTTTCACGAGGTTAACTGCAAAAGCATCTTTAATGGCAGCCGCCAAATCAAGTGCTGCTTTTTCGTCGTTCGGATGAATCAATCCGTTTGGCATTATTGGGAAGTTGAGCAAAAAAGTTCCGTTTCTCCCAACCGAATTGTAGTACGTATCCATCAGTTGAGGTAAGGTTTTCACCTTTGTATCTTCTCCCGGATGATAAAACCACTCGGGACGAATTGAAGTGTTTACCTCGGCTGGAACCCATGAGTCACCGTTTTCCACACCATAATGCAGCATTTCAAAAGGTACGTCGCCGGTGGCATTCAGCAAACTCCAGTTGGTTTCACCAACCCAGCCGCCTTCTGTTCCCACCCAGCGCAAATCGGCACGGTCGCCGCCATCGTTCCAGATAACTATATTTGGCTGCAGTTCACGCACCAATTTGTAGGTGTTTTTCCAGTCGTAGTAGGTGGTGCGGTCGATTTTACGGTTTTCGTTGGCGCCGCCGTAATAACCTGTTCCTCCGTTGGCGCCGTCGTACCAAACTTCAAAAATATCGCCGTAATTGGTGAGCAACTCCTTCAATTGGTTCCTGAAATAGGTAATGTACTCCGGTTTTCCGTAATCGGCGTGGTTTCTGTCCCACGGCGACAGATATATTCCTAGCTTCAAACCGTATTCTTTGCATGCGTCAGCCAGTTCGCTAATCACATCACCTTTTCCATCTTTCCACGGAGCATTTTTTACCGAATATTCGGTGTATGCCGATGGCCACAAACAAAAACCGCAGTGGTGCTTTGCCGTGACGATGATTCCCTTCATTCCGGCCTCCTTACAAATACGCGCCCACTGCCGGGCATCCATTTCGGTTGGATTAAACAAACCGACATCTTCATTCCCATAGCCCCATGATTGGTCGGTGTAGGTATTTAACGAAAAATGGAGAAAAGCATAGTATTCCATTTCCTGCCAGCGCATTTGATTTTCAGATGGCGTTGGACCAAAAGGAGCAGGTGCTTCTGTTTTCGAACAACTTAAAAGAAACATAAAGAGCAACGCAATCAGCATTAAATAATTTCGTCTGTCTCCAAAACCGTTTAACCGCTCTTTAATGTTCATTTTTACTGGATTTATTTTTTTATTTATCAATTTACCTTCATTTTTAGAATTAAAAGACATCAATTGCATCCTTACCTGAGTCAATTTACAATTTTTATCCTGTCGTGATTTACATTTCTCATTGAATGACAAATCAACTTTATCCTGTGTTTTACCATCAATCTTTCAATTTCTAATCTCCTTGTCCCAATTAATCATTCATTGGTTTAAGCACAGCCGCAAAACCGCCCCGGCGTAGCATTTTTACATTTACAATACTTGTATTGTCAACAACCTTGTATTGTGTAGCAAAGTCTATATCATATTCTCCGTCTGTTATTAATGTTAGCTTGAATTTCTTTCCTTCGGGCAGAAATTTTAAGTCCAGAGCCTGATTTCTTTCCCTTTCTCTTCTTCCGGCTGAATTAATACCGCCTATGTACCAATCGTTTCCTTTTCTGCGCGCTATAACGGTGAACCTTCCGGGATAACCGTCCAACAGTTTTGTATCGTCCCAGGCAGCCGGAACTTCTTTCAAAAAAGTTTTGGCCGCATCGGGTAAGTTGTGAAAGCCTTCTGGCCGGTCGGCAAAGTGCTGAATTCCAGACTCAAAAACCACACTCAAAGCCAGTTCGTGTCCATATGATGTTATGTGCGAAAATTGCGAATTCGTGAAAGTTACGGGAGTATAATCCATCGATCCGATCACATTCCTTGTGTATGGCAGCACATTGTTGTGTTCAGGAGCAGCTGCGGTCAGTTCCGGTCCGTTATTGTACCACTCTGCACCCCGAACTCCTTCATGAGTCATAAGGTGTGGGTAAGTACGTTGCCAACCACGCGGCACTAAACAGCCATGAAAATAAACCATGATGTTAAACTTAGCTGCATCCTCCAAAATATCAAGGTAATAGTTTATCATGTTTTGTTTTTCACTCAGGAAAAAGTCGATTTTCACCCCATAAACTCCAAGTTCTTTTAGCCTGGCAAATTCTTCCATCCTGTTTTCATGTGTTTTCATTCGGTCAACAGGTGTTGAGGTAACCCATTTAAACATGCCTGAGTTATACCACATCAACGGTTTTACACCCAGCGAATGAATATAAGCCAAAGCATCTTCCAATTTTCCTCCGTTACCCATCTGGTCCCATTCCCAATCGAGCAGTGTATAAGGCCAGTTCATTTCTGCAGCCAGATCAGCAAAATCACAGACCACTTTATAATCTTTTGTGCCATGGTTATGCGACCAGTAATTCCACGATGCAACTCCGGGTTTTATCCAATCCGTATTTTCAATAACGGATGGTTTTGAAACATCATCTACCAAAGTTGATTCAACCACATTGGCCAGGCTTCCCATTATTATTACCCGCCATGGTGATTTCCAGGGAAGTGTGATGCTTGGTAAGGCTTCACCTTCGCCTTCTCCGGGACCTGGCAGAGTAACTTTATATGCATTGGCCGCACTGAGGTTACTTAATTTGGTTGCACAATAATTTCTATCTACATCGGCTTCATGAATGAGGTACCAGCAATCACTTCCCGAAGCTACGAACAAAGCCGGATAGGACCAGTTTTGCTGCACTTCTGCACTGTCCATTTTATTGTACAGCTTTTCATTAGAAAGATCGAAATCTTCCAGCCAACGTTTTGTATTTCCGGGAATTGTATAAGAAGTAAACTCGTCGTTAACAACAAAAGTTCCTGTTTCTTCCGGAAACTCATAACGGAAGGCCACACCATCATCATATGCCCTTATAATAAGATTCAATTTTGCTTTTTGTGAATTTTCAAAAGCTACTACTACTTCATTTGCCGAATTGGTACAATGAGATTTCTTTCCATGCAATGAGGTATAATCTTCATTAACAGTGGTGATTTTTCCGGCTTTTATAAATTTAAGGGCCTTTGAAAAATCCTGATCACTGCGTGAAAGTCCCAAATCAATTCTCGGAATTACTTCTGTGATTTTGCCGTTATCAGCGTAATTTATCTTTAGAAACCAATTGCCGGTATCGTCATTTTCATCACAAAACAAGGAAACACTATTTTTTTTATTTGGCGATTCAACAGAAACCTTTTGACTGTAAGCAGACAAAAAGCTCAACACCAGTATAACCAACAGACCATTTATCTTCATATTTTTCAATTTTATTGATTCTCTCTTATTTTCGTTCAGCGTGTCAACTGTTATTAGTCAGTGAAAGACACACCAAAACACATGTTCATTTTTTATTTATTTAAGAACCATACTTTCCATTATAAATCCCAAACGATATGGTTTATTACCGTCAATGGTATATTTATCCAACGTTCGTGCCCCCCATGCATCGTTACCGCCAACTCCGTGAATATTCAGGTCAATATTTAAATTGATATAATCGCGCCGGGGCAATTCATAAGGATGTTTTGCTTGTTCCAAATCATCTTCAGAATAAGGCCAGGCACGGAAACAAAGTGGCTGTAGCCCTGCTATTTTTATACTTCCCTTATTCTGATCAGAGAAGGAAAACCAGCGAACGTCGCAACGGTTGGAGTTATCCTGTGGAGCAACATAATCACTTATAAAGTTTTCGAGTTTTAATTCATTCAAACCAATCAAATAGCCGGTTTTACGGTCGGGATAATTTTCATAAGGTCCCCTGCCGTACCAGTCAATTTTGTTATAATCTGATGGCAATCTCATTCGCATACCAAACTTGGGCATTAGCGGAATGGCATCCGCTTCAGGTGTGTAGACAGCTTCAACCTGCAATTTACCATCACCATTTATCGTGTAAATTAGTTTATAGGAAGCACCTATTTCTGGGAGTTTCATAGCAAAGGTTACAATTGCCAAGCCCTGCAATTTTTGAACCTGAACATCTTCAACTTTGCGGGTTTCGGCAGCATTTTTCCATTTACCAAGCCGTTTATCGTAGCCATTTCGTTTTTGATTATCGTTGGCTGGTTTCCAGAAATAAGGCTCCAGACTTCCTTTTAGCAACTCCTTACCGCTTACTTTCCAACTGCTTAATGCACCATTGGTTTTAACAAAATTAAACCTTGAATCACCTGCTTCAATAATAACCTCTGACTCTGTTATATTTGCTGAAGGCTCATTTCCTGATAATTTAATCTTCTGCGGTGTCAACTCTTTCAAAACAAACTGCTCGCGCGCTACCGTAAAACCGGGTGCGGCCCACAATGTGGAGTTCTTTAATCGAGCATATAAATTCAGTATCGTTTCCTCGTTTCCATCTTCATAATTCCCGGGAATATCTACAACCGCTTCCCGCGAACTTCCGGGAACAACCGGTGGACAGTTAAGCAAACCAGTTCCAACGATTTTTCCATTGGACAGAATCTCGAAAACGAGGTCAAATTTATCGGTAGAAGTAAAATCGTAGCGGTTAACTACTTTTACTTTAAAAGGCTTTGTACTTTCCAATTCAAAATCAATGTACTGATATACTTTCTGTACCTGGTAGTAATGTGGATGTGGCACCCGATCAGGACCGATTAGTCCGTTAATACAGAAAGCGCCATCGTTGGGCTGATCGCCAAAGTCCCCGCCATATGCCCAGAATTCATCGTCTTTAAGTCTCAAATCAGCTGGATTATTGTCATATCTTAACGGAGAGCCATCCATCTTTTTTGCTATCCCCTGATCCATCCAATCCCAAATTGCGGCGCCCACAATGCTCGAATCAGCATAAATTATATCCCAGTATTCCTGCAGGTTCCCTTCCGAATTTCCCATGGCGTGGGCATATTCGCGCATAAACACAGGCTTGTCGGTAATCTGTTCAGCCAGCGCCACCAATTTATCGGGGTGCAGATAACCGTCGTCGTATATTGCCGAAACATCGCGGTCGGAATCACAGAACACCAGTCTTGTCGGGTCAAGCTTTTTTACCGTATCTGCCATGGCCTGAAAATTCCTGCCTTTACCGCCTTCATTTCCAAGCGACCACATAATTACACAGGCATGGTTTTTATCACGCTCGACCATAGAAACCGCCCGCGAAACATGGGCTTTTTTCCATTCAGGATTGTCTCCGACAATGGTGTTTCCAATTCCGTAACCATGCGATTCCTGGTTGGCTTCATCCATCACGTAAAGGCCATATTCATCGCACAATTCATAAAATGAAGGATCGTTTGGATAATGGCTTGTACGAACCATGTTGATGTTTGCCTGCTTCAACAATTCAATATCCCTGATAACTGTCTGCCTGTCAATATATTTGCCGGTTCGCGGGTGATGTTCGTGCCGGTTAACTCCTTTTAACTTTACGGCTTTACCGTTCACATAAAAAATCTCACCTTTTACTTCAATCTTTCTAACACCAAATTTCCAATTCAGCGTCTCCAGTACTTCATCACCACTATTTTTAAGTTTTAACTGAAGTTGATACAAATGGGGTATTTCTGCCGACCACAAACGGGGATTTTTGAGACTGGCACTTAATTCCAACACATTTTCGGATTGCGCTTTTAACCCTTCAACATTTTTAGTTAATTGAATATCCAGCAGGGCATCATCTGCTGAATATCCTAAAATCGAGGCTTCTACCTTCAAGCCTTCCCTGTTTTGGTTTGAACGGTTATTAATGTTCAGTTTAATATTTACCGTAGCATTGGTAAAACTGTTGTCGGGTTCTGCGTGTACAGAAAAATCGCGGATAAATGCTTTTGGCCGGGCCAATAAATCCACATCTCTGAAAATGCCGCTCAATCGCCACATATCCTGGTCTTCGAGATAGCTGCCATCGCACCAGCGGTAAACCTCCACTGCCAGTTTGTTTTCGCCTTTACGGATGTATTTGGTAAGGTCAAATTCAGCCGGAGTCATCGAGCCCTGACTGTACCCCACTTTTTTGCCGTTCACCCAAACATACATGGCAGAGCTAACACCGCCAAAATTGATAAATACCTGTTTGTTGTTCCAGAACTCCGGAATTGAAAAAGTAGTGCAATAACTACCTACCGGATTTCGGTTTTTATAAGCGGTATAAAACTCGGGGGGCTCAGAGGTAACCTGTGGTTCATCCATTTTAAACGGATAGGTTATGTTGGTATAAATAGGGGTACCAAAACCCTGTAGTTCCCAGTTTCCGGGCACCACAATATTGTCCCATTCTTTGGTTGAATAGTTTTCCGAGAAAAAATCAATGGGACGCGATTGCGGGTCGGGCGACCAATGGAATTTCCAAACACCATTTAACGAGATAATATTAGGGTTGTCAGCCTTTTCTTCGGCAAGATAAAGCGTTGCGTGAGGTTCTCCCTTGTTAATGCCAATTACCTCCGGATTTTCCCAATCGGGTACAAGCTGCGCTCCCACATCTTTCCCTGGAAAAATTGAGGCTATACCAATAATTAAAATTAAAATATTCAATTTCATCTTAGCTTACTTTTATTCAATTCTTATTTGCAACATTGAAAATTATTGAGAACCACATGCTGAGCAACAATTCCCACCTCAGCTTAAGCATTTGTACCATTCTCTTCTATACTTCGCATAGGCCAGTTCGCGAATCACATCTCCCTTCCCATCGTTTCAGGGTGCATTTTTACTGAATATTCGGTGTATGCCGATGGCCACAAACAAAAACCACAGTGGTGTTTTGCCGTAATAATAATTCCTTTCATTCCAACTTCTTTGCAAATGCGCGCCCATTGCCGGGCATCCAGTTCTGTCGGGTTAAACAATGCAACATCTTCGTTTCCGAAACCCCACGATTGGTCGGTGTAGGTATTCAGCGAAAAATGGATAAATGCATAATATTCCATTTCCTGCCAGCGCATCTGGTTCTCGGTAGGAACCGGGCCACAGGCCGCCGGAGCGTCCACTTTTTTGCAACTAATTTCAAACAAAGAAATTGAGAGGATAATTCCAATAAAAAGGCATCGTTTCATGACATTGGTTTTAAAGTTTTACTGGTCTCAGCCATCTCATCATAAATCAAAACTATTTTACTGGTTTCACCCCTTCTTTGGTCTGAATAATTTTCTGAATCGTCCCGTCTTCGTTGTAGTACATGTAATCAACACAAATTGAACGACGGTAACTGCTTCCTGTCGGAAGTGCCCCGTTGTGGTAAAAGAAATAAGATTTCCCTTTGTAATCGATAATTCCGGGATGTGTGGTAAAACTGTTCTCCACATTTTCCTGAATGATTCCGCGGTATTCCCAGGGGCCTTCAAAGCTTTTGGCAGTGCAGTATTCAATCATTTCGGGTTTCGTTCCTGAACTGGCGTAAACGAGGTAATAAATTCCTTTGCGTTTGTAAATCCACGGGCCTTCGATAAAATTTTTGATTTTCAGAAAGTTTATCGGGCCATCCAGTTCAGTCAT